>CALAEC010000186.1 GCA_937890785.1 uncultured Actinomycetes bacterium | reverse complement strand
GTGGACCAGTCCACGGCGTCCGCCTCGAGCTGGCCTCTCCGCTGGTCCAGCCCCTTGGCCAGCTTCTCGTGGACGTGGAACCCCTCGGGGACCTCGGTGATCGCGTCGAGGATCTCCTGGAGCGTCCCCCGGTCGACCTTCGTCTCCACCGGCTTCGGCTGGATCGGGGCCGGCTCCTGGCGCTCGACCTTCGGCGGGACCTGGCGCTCCTCGCGGGGGATCTCGTCGAAGGCCCGATCCAGGCGGGCCTTGAACTCGGCCAGGGCCTCCTCGCCCTCCTCGACCGTGAGGTCGCCCCGGTTCACCAGGTGCTCGACGTACCGCTTCCGGATCGTGCGCAGCTCCTTGATCTTCCGGTACATCAGCGGCTGGGTGAACGAGGGGTCGTCGCCCTCGTTGTGGCCCCACTTCCGGTAGCACCACATGTCGAGGACCACGTCCTTCTTGAACCGCTGGCGGAACTCGAAGGCCAGGCGGGCCGCCCGGACGCACGCCTCCGGGTCGTCGCCGTTGACGTGCCAGATGGGGGCCTGGACCATCTTGGCCACGTCGCTCGCGTAGGTGCTCGACCGCCCGTAGTCCGAGCCGGTGGTGAACCCGACCTGGTTGTTCACGATGACGTGGATGGTCCCGCCGGTGCCGAACCCGTGGAGCGCCGACAGGGCGAACGTCTCGGCCACCACGCCCTGCCCGGCGAAGGCGGCGTCGCCGTGGATCAGGAGGGGGAGGATGGGGTTGCTCGCGTCGCCGCCGTCGAGCTGGTCCTGCTTGGCCCGGACCATCCCCTCGACCACGGGGTCGACGGCCTCGAGGTGGCTCGGGTTCGAGGCCACCGTCACCCGCAGGTCCTTGCCGCTCGGCGCGGTGAACTTCCCCTCCGCGCCGATGTGGTACTTCACGTCGCCGGATCCCTGCGGGAGATCGAGGGGCAACGCGCCCTCGAACTCGCGGAAGATGTCGGAGTACGACTTGCCCACGACCGAGGTCAGCACGTCGAGGCGGCCCCGGTGGGCCATGCCGATCACCGACTCCACCATCCCCGCGTCGGCCGCTTCGGACAGGATCGCGTCGAGCATCGGGACCATCGACTCGGCGCCCTCGAGCGAGTACCGCCGCTGGCCCACGTAGCGCGCGTGGAGGAACTGCTCGAGCGCCTCGACCTCGCCGAGCTTCTGGAGGATCCGCCGCTGCTCCTCGGTGGTCAGCGCGTCGGTCGGCCCCTCCACCCGCTCCTGGATCCACTGCTTCTGCTCGGGGTCCTGGGAGTGCATGTACTCGACCGTCGATGTGCGGCAGTACGCGTCCCGGAGCATCGCCAGGATGTCGCGGAGCTTCATCTCTCGCTGACCGCCGAAGCCCCCGGTGGCGAAGGTCCGGTCGAGGTCCCAGATCGTGAAGCCGTACGTGGCCGGGTCGAGCTCGGGGTGGATGTCGGGCTCGAGCTGCTCCAGCGGGTCGACGTCGGCGATCAGGTGGCCGCGGACCCGGTACATCTGGATGAGGTGGCGGAGCCGCATGTGCCGCTCGGCCTCCTCGAGTGGGGTGGGGTGCGCGGGCCGCTCGTCCTTGCGCCACTCCACCGCGACGTACGGAACGCCCATCGAGGCGAACACGTCCTCGTAGAAGTCGTCGTCGCCGAGGAGGAGCGCCTCGATGCGGCCGAGGAACTCGCCGGACTCGGCGCCCTGGATCACGCGATGGTCGTAGGTCGAGGTCAGCGTGAACGTCTTCGACACGCCCACGTCGGCCAGGGTGTCCTCGTCGGCCCCGGCCCACTCGGCCGGATAGGTGATGGCCCCGACGCCGATGATGGCGGCCTGTCCGGCCATCAGCCTCGGCACCGACTGCACGGTGCCGACCACGCCGGGGTTCGTGATCGACACGGTGGTGCCGGCGAAGTCGTCGGGGGAGATCCGGTTCGCGTTGACCTTGGCGATCAGGTCCTCGTACGCGCGATGGAACGCCGCGAAGTCGAGGGTCTCGGCTTCCTTGATGTTCGGCACGAGGAGCGTGCGGGTGCCGTCCTCGCGCTTCACGTCGACGGCGAGACCGAGGTTGACGTGCTCGTGCGGCACCCGGGCCGGCTTGCCGTCCTCGGTCTGGGCGTACGTGACGTTCATGGCCGGGTGATCGACGAGGGCGCGGGTAACCGCGTACGCGATCAGGTGGGTGAACGAGATCTTGCCGCCGCCGGTCCGCTTCAGGTGGTTGTTGAGGATCTCCCGGTTGACCTCGAGGAGCTTGGCCGAGACCTGGCGGAACGAGGTGGCCGTGGGCACCTGGAGCGACTCGGTCATCCGCTCGGCGATCACCCTGGCCACGCTGGTAAGCGGCTCGGCGCCGCGAGGCGCCGTCGGCGCGGCCCGCGGCCTCGGCTCCCTGGGACGCTGCGGCTCCGGACGTTCCGGACCCGGACCGGCCGGCGGGGCCAGCGGCTCCTCCCTGGGCTCCTCGGCCGGCTCGTGGCGGCGGGGAGCCCGCCCGTCTCCGGTGCGCGGCGTGTAGTCCTCGAAGAACTCGCGCCACAGCTCGCTGACCGACTCGGGATCGGTGACGTACTGGCGGTACAGCTCCTCGACCAGCCAGGTGTTGGGGCCGAAGTCCTCGCGGTTCACGCGGTTCGCCATCGGTCTGCTTCTCAGTGTACGCCGACCAATCCCTACCCCTTCTGACCAGCGATGATGTGGGTTTCGGGAAGCCGGCCGTGGGCCATCTGGCCGGTCTGTCGGTCGGTTTGCCTCGGTCTGATTCCCCCTTGAACGGCCCGCCCGCCGAAGCCACATTACGTTCCCCGTGCGTGCCTTCCCCGGCCCCGAGGTCCGCGCCCCCCGGCGGTCCGCCATCGCCCTGGTCCTGTTCGTCATGCTTGTCGGCGGCGCCGCACGGGCCAACGCCGCCACCACGGCGGAGCAGGCCGTACACGCCATGATCAACGAGGCCCGAGCGCAGGCGGGCGTGCGGCTCCTCCCGCTGTCCGACCGCCTGTCGCGGATCGCCCACCGCCACAGCGCCGCGATGGCGAACAAGGGGACCCTGTTCCACTCCTGCCTGGCCTGCTCGATCAGCAACTTCCGCAGGCTCGCCGAGAACGTCGGCTACGGGCCGAACCGCGTGACCGTGCAGCAGGAGTTCCTGGCCAACCCGCCGCACCGGGTCAACCTCCTCAATCCGAAGTTCCGGCGCGTCGGCGTAGGTGTGGTCCGTCGGGGCGGCCTGGTGTGGGTCACCCAGATCTTCTACGCCTAGACGGTTGAACGGGCCGGCCCAGGGAATCAAGGAAGCCGTGGACCGGCGGCTCCTGGGCATCTATCTCAACGACCACCTGGCCGGCGCCACCGGCGGGCTGGAGCTGGTCCGCCGGGCGCTGCGCAGCAATCGGGGCACGGCGCATGAGGCCGACCTGACCCGGCTGGCCGGCGAGATCGAGGAGGACCGGACCACGCTGGAACGATTGATGGAGCGCCTCCGCATCCCGCGCAGCCCGGTGAAGGCCCCGGTGGCGTGGGCGCTCGAGAAACTGGGCCGGCTGAAGCCGAACGGCCGTTTGCTGGAGTACTCCCCGCTCAGCCGGGTCGTCGAGCTCGAGCTCCTCGCGTCCGGCGTGGAGGCGAAGCGGGCCCTGTGGGTGACGCTCCGGACGCTTGCGCAGGGCGGCATCGATCTGGGCGTCGACGTCGAGGAGCTGATCGCCCGAGCCCGCCGGCAGCGCCGGCTGATCGAGCGCCGCCGCGTGCAGGCCGCGGCCGAGGCCTTCGGCTGAACTAGGCCGGCGGGGTGCCCTGGCCGCCCTCGGCCAGCTCCTCCTCGATCTCCTCCTCGGGGACCGAGCGGCGTCGGAGCTCCACGTCCGGGGGAGGGTCGTCGGCGTCACCCTGGTACGACTCCCCCCGGCGCTTGGCCATCAGTCGTCCGAGCTCGGTGGCCTCGTCGTCGGTGAGGCCCTCCCGGTCTCGCTTGTCGATCAGCTCCTGGTAGCGATCCATGCCGGCCAGATACCCGGAGGGGGCTCGAGGGAAACGATGCGGTGCCATACTCCGGGCCCGATGAGGCTGATCGCGCCCTCGATCGTGTTGGCGACCGTCCTGGCCTCGTGTGGCGGCGATGATGGCGGCATGCCCGAGCGCGCCGAGCCGCCGTGCGAGCCGGTCATGCGCCTCGAGCTGCGGGCAGAGGGCCAGTCGTTCGGCACGACCTGCCTGGCCGTGCCGGCTGACCGGCCGGTCCGGGGGACCCTCGAGAGCGTCGACATCGAGCCTCACAACTTCGCCCTCTATCGGGAGGAGCCCGGCCCCACCCAGGAAGACCTTTCTCCACCGAACCTCGTGGTCCGGGGCGACAACACCTTCGCCGGCGAGCCGACCTCGTTCCGGATCCCTCGGCTTTCGGAGGGCCGGTATTACTTCCGCTGCGACTTCCACCCGGAGATGAACGGCGCGCTGCACGCGGTCTGAGCCGAGGGACATAGACTGGCCATCCGATGGCCACCACGACCAGGGTTCGGGAGCGTTTCCTGCTGGCCTGCCGCCGACAGCCGGTCGACGCCACGCCGGTGTGGTTCATGCGTCAGGCCGGCCGGTACCTCCCCGAGTACCGGCGGCTGCGTGGCGACACCGACGTCCTCTCGCTGACCCGCGACCCTGAGGCGGCCGCCGAGGTGGCCCTCCAGCCGGTCCGGCGGATGGACGTCGACGCCGCCATCCTGTTCTCGGACATCATGGTCCCCATCGCCGCGGTCGGCGTGGACGTGCGGATCGTGGCCAACCAGGGTCCCACGCTGGCCGAGCCGTTCCGCTCCGACGCCGATGTGGCCCGGCTCCGTCCGCTGGAGCCTCCCGAGGACGTGCCGTACACCCTGGAGACGATCCGCATCCTCCTCGGTGAGCTCGCGGTGCCGCTGATCGGGTTCGCCGGCGCGCCGTTCACGCTGGCCTCGTACCTCGTCGAGGGAGCGCCGAGCCGCGACCATGCTCGAACGAAGGCGTTGATGCACGGCCGGCCGGAGACGTGGCGGGCCCTGATGGTGGCGCTCTGCGACCACGTGGTCCTGCCGTACCTCCGAGCCCAGATCGCTGCCGGCGTCCACGCCGTGCAGCTGTTCGACTCCTGGGCTGGGGCGCTCGACCCCGACGACTACCGCGAGCACGTCCTGCCGTGGTCTCGACGGATCCTGGAGTCCCTGGCGGCCGAGGGCGTGCCGCTGATCCACTTCGGCACCGGAACCGGTGAGCTCCTGGCGATGATGCGCGAGGCCGGTGCCGACGTGGTCGGCGTCGACTGGCGAACCCCGCTCGACGTGGCGTGGGAGCGGGTCGGTGCCGACGCCGGGATCCAGGGGAACCTCGACCCCGCGGCGCTGCTGGGGCCGTGGGATGTGGTGGCGCGGAAGGCCGAGGCCGTGCTGATGCGCGCCGGCGGGCGGCCGGGCCACGTGTTCAACCTCGGCCACGGGGTCATCCCGAGCACACCACCGGATCACCTGGCCCGCCTGGTCGACCTGGTCCATCAGCGGACGGCGGCGCGATGACCGAGCCGACCGGCTTGCTGGTGATGGCTTACGGGACCGCCGCGGGCCCCGACGACATCGAGCGGTACTACACGGACATCCGGGGCGGTCGTGCTCCCACGCCCGAGGCGCTCGAAGATCTCCGGGCGCGGTACACGGCCATCGGCAACACGTTCCCGCTCGATCGGATCACCAGGGAGCAGGCCGCCGGCCTCGAGGCCGAGCTGAACGCGCGCGGCGATCGAACGTGGAAGGCGTACGTCGGCTACAAGCACTCCCCGCCGTTCGTCACGGAAGCCGTGGTCAGGATGGAGCGCGACGGGATCACCGAGGCGTACGGGATCGTCATGGCGCCGCACTACGCCCGCATGTCGATCGGCGGGTACCTGGATCGAGTTCGGGCGGGGAACCCTCGGGCCATGCGGATCCACGTGATCCAGTCGTGGAACACCCATCCCTCGTTCGTCGAGGTGCTGTCGAACCGTGTGGCCGCCGCACGCGACCGGCTGATGGAGGACGAGCTGGCGAACGATCTGGTGATCTTCTCGGCCCACAGCCTTCCCGCTCGGATCGTCGAGGAGGGCGACCCCTATCCCGACCAGCTCCGGGAGACGGGCGAGGCGGTGGCCGAGCGCCTCGGCCTGGAGCGGTGGGTCACCGCGTGGCAGTCAGCCGGGCGAACCCCGGAGCCGTGGCTGGGCCCGCCGCTGGAGGAGGTGGTGGCCAAGGCCGCCGCCGACGGGCACACCGCGGTGGTGTCGTGCCCGTGCGGGTTCACCGCCGATCACCTCGAGGTGCTGTACGACGTCGACATCGAAGCCGCCGACGCGGCAGAGGAGGCCGGGATCCGGCTGGTCCGCACCGAGTCGATGAACGCCGACCCCGCATTCATCCGGGCCGTGGCCGACGTGGTCACCGATCACCTCGGCCACGAGGGCGAGGAGCGCCCGTGAGCGACGAGGCCGTGTACGCCCTCTACCCGGTGTTCCGTCGAGCACGCGACGTGTCGGCCTCGGTCGAGGAGGCCGTGCACGAATGGGAGGTGGCCTTCAAGCAGGTGGCAGACACGGTTTCGGTTCGCGGCTTCTACAGCGCCGCCGGATTCCGGCCCGACGCCGACGTTCTCATGTGGCTGGTGTCAACTTCGCCGGACGACCTCCAGGCGCTGGCGACCTCGCTCCGCCGCACCGTGCTGGGCCGCTCGCTGGAGCTCACCCACGCATTCCTCGGCGCGGTCCGTCCGGCCGAGTTCAACCCGCAGCACCAGCCGGCGTTCCTCCGAGGCGAGGACCCCAAGCGGTACCTCTGTGTGTATCCCTTCGTCCGCACGCCGGAGTGGTACCTCCTGCCGGCCGAGGAGCGGGCCGGCCTCCTCCGGGAGCACGGCGAGCTGGGGCGGGAGTTCCCCGACGTCCTCCCCAACACCACCAGCGCGTTCGGGCTCACCGACTGGGAGTGGATCCTGGCGTTCGAGGCCGACGAGCTCCACCGGATCGTCGACTGCATCCGCCGCCTCCGCGATTCGGCGTCCCGGCGGTACGTCAAGGAGGAGGTGCCGTTCGTGATCGGGATCCGGAAGCCGCTGGCCGAGGTAGTGGCCGACCTGGTCTGAGGGTGAGCCGCACCCCGATCGCGGACTACGCGCTGCTGTCCGACTGTCACTCCGCGGCGCTCGTGAGCAGCAGCGGCTCCATCGATTGGCTGTGCTTCCCCCGGTTCGACGGGCCGTCTGTGTTCGGACGGATCCTGGGGGATGAGGCAGGGCACTGGTCGATCACCCCCGCCGGACCCGCCGAGGTCCGTCGTCGGTACCGAGAGCGGACCATGGTTCTGGAGACCGAGTTCCTCACGCCCTCGGGCCGGATCACACTCACCGATGCCATGGTCACCGGGCCAAACCCTGAGGGCCACGAGCTTGGCAAGCAGACCCCGCACGCACTCGTCCGCGTGGTCACGTGCGACCAGGGGCAGGTCGACCTGCGCCTGGAGTACGTCCCCCGCCTCGAGTACGGCCTGGTCCAGCCGGTCCTGCTTCCCGAGGCCGGCGGGGTCCGGGCCCGCGGGGGGGCCAGCCGGCTGGTGCTGACCTCACCAGCCTCGTTCGACGTGCAGGACGAGGGCGCCACGGGCACGTTCACCCTGCGGGCCGGCGAGCGAGCAGCCTTCGCGCTCCAGCATCGGGCCAGCTGGGAGTCCCCGCCGGAGCTCTGGAAGGAGGACGAGATCGTCGAGGCGCTCGAGCAGACCGCCGCGGCCTGGCGCTCCTGGTCGGCCTCACATCAGAACTACGAGGGACCCTGGCGCGATCTCGTCTACCACAGCGGCAGCGTGCTCCAGGCCCTGACGTTCCAGCCGACGGGCGCCATCGTGGCCGCGCCGACCACCTCGCTCCCGGAGTCGGTCGGTGGCGAACGCAACTGGGACTACCGGTACGCGTGGGTCCGCGACGCGACCCTGACGATGGAGGCTCTGTGGGTCGCCGCGTGCCCGGACGAGGCCCGGGACTTCTTCGACTGGATGACGTTCTCGATCGCCGGCGACATCCGGTCCGGCCGAGACCTCCAGACCATGTTCGGGGTCGGTGGGGAGCATGACCTCACGGAACGGGAGTTGCCGCACCTCCCCGGGTGGCGGGACAGCCGCCCGGTGCGGGTGGGGAACGGCGCGTGGGTTCAGCGGCAGCTCGACGTCTACGGTGAGCTGCTCAGCGCCGCCGTCCGTCTTTCGGAGCAGGTCGGGGACCTCGACGGTCCCGCCCGGCAGCTCCTGGTCGATGTTGCCGACGCGGCCGCCGCCAGGTGGCGACAGCCGGACCAGGGGATCTGGGAGATGCGGGCAGCACCCCGCCACTTCCTGCACTCCAAGCTGATGTGCTGGGTGGCCCTCGATCGGGCCCTGACCCTGGCACCGGCGCTGGGGATCGAGGACCGAGGCCGGTGGACCCGGACCCGGGACGAGATCCGGGAGGCGATCCTTCGTGAGGGGTGGAGCGAGGAGGCCGGGGCCTTCGGCCAGTCCTTCGGCTCCCAGGATCTCGATGCCTCCGCGCTCCTCATGCCGATCGTCGGGTTCATCGCGGCCGATGACCGGCGGATGCTCTCCACGATCGAGGCGGTCGAGGAGCGCCTGACCGACGATCACGGCCTGGTCTACCGGTATCTGGGGCCGGACGGGCTGGCGGGGGAGGAAGGCACGTTCCTGTTGTGCACGTTCTGGCTGGCACACGCGTGGGCGCTGGCGGGCGAGATCGGCCGAGCGCGAGAGGTGTTCGAACGGGCGGTCCGGCACGCCAACGACGTCGGTCTCCTGGCCGAGGAGGTGAACACGTCCACGGGCGAGCTGCTCGGGAACTTCCCCCAGGCGTTCAGCCACATCGGCCTGATCAACGCGGCCTGGGCCATCGACCAGGCGGAACGAGGACGCCGGGCTTCGGAGACAATGTCCCGGTGAGCACGGACCTTCCTCGGACGGCCGACGCCGTGGTGGTCGGTGGCGGCGTGATGGGCGCCAGCACGGCGTACCACCTCGCGGCACGGGGCGTGAAGGACGTGG
>CALAEC010000185.1 GCA_937890785.1 uncultured Actinomycetes bacterium | reverse complement strand
CGGCCCGTGGTCTTCCTCCGGGCTGTGGTCTTCCTGCGGCCCGTGGTCTTCCGACGCGTCGTGGCCTTCTTCCGACCGGTCGTCTTCCTCCGAGCGGTGGTCTTCCGTCCCGTGGTGCGCTTCCGGGCGGTTGTCTTCCGACGTCGGGTCGCCGCTGCCTTCCGGGCCCGACTCTTCCTGGTCGCCGCGGCCTTCCGGCCCGCGGTCTTGCGCGTGGCGCGTTTCCTCGCCCGTGTGGCCGCCGCCTTCCGGGCCGCAGCCTTGCGCGTGGTGCGTTTCCTCGCCGTTGCCATCGCTGCCTCCTTTCCTTTCACCGAAGGATTACCATGCTTCCGCGTGGGCAAACAACCCCGTGCGCCCACGACGAAACGGAGGTGTATCGCATGGCCCCGCCCGATCGCACCCCGTTGCTGGCGCTGGCCCGGAACTGGTGGGCGCTCCTCGTTCGCGGGATCGCCGCGATCCTGTTCGGCATCCTGGCCTTCGTGTGGCCGGGCATCACGGTGCTGGCGCTGGTGTTCCTGTTCGCGGCGTATGCAGCGGTGGACGGGATCTTCGCGTTCGTGGCGGCGTGGCGGGCCGCTGAGGCGCGGCGGCAGTGGTGGCCTCTGGCCCTCGAGGGGGTGGCCGGTGTCGGCGTGGCCGTGCTCACCGCGGTGTGGCCCGGCGCCACGGCGTTCGCGCTCCTGTTCCTGATCGCCGCCTGGGCGTTGGCCACTGGCGTGTTCGAGATCGCCGCGGCGATCCGGCTCCGGAAGGTCATGCAGGGCGAATGGCTCCTGGCTTTGGTCGGCGTGGCCTCGATCGTGTTCGCCGCGCTGATCCTGATCTTCCCCGGCGAGGGCGCCGTGGCCATCGTGTGGGCCATCGGCGCGTACGCGGTGGTGTTCGGGATCCTGCTGATCGCGCTGAGCCTCCGGCTGCGCTCGCTCCTGGAGCGCCTGGAGACCGCCCCGACCTGAGCCGGCGATGCCCCGCTCGATCGAGCGCGACGAGGTCCGCAAGCTGCTCGACCAGGGCGTCCAGCTCGTCGAGGTCCTCCCCCAAGAGGAGTTCGACGAGGAGCACCTTCCCGGCGCGATCAACATCCCCCTCCGGCGGATCGACGAGGAGGCGCGGCGGCGCCTGGACCCCTCGAGGCCTGTCGTCGTGTACTGCTGGGACGACCCCTGAGACCTCAGCCCGCGGGCCGCGTGGCGGCTCGAGAGCCTGGGCTTCGGGGAGGTGTACGAGTACGCCAGCGGCAAGCAGGACTGGCTCGCGGCCGGGCTTCCCACCGAGGGGCGGACGGCCTCGTGGCCCCGGGCCGGCACGGTCGCCCGCGAGGACGCGCCGACGTGCCGGCTGACGGAACGCCTCGGCGACGTGGCCGAGCGGACCCGGCAGGCGGGATGGGACGTGTGCGTTGTGGTGAACGAGGTGGGAGTGGTCATGGGTCTGCTTCGGGCGGAGCAGCTCGAGGGTGAGCAGGAGGCGCGGGTCGAGGCGGTCATGCGGCCGGGCCCCTCGACGTTCCGCCCCCACGTCCCCATCGCCGAGATGGCCCAGCTCATGATCGAGCACGACCTGGGAGCGGTCCCCGTCACCACCGGCGACGGTGTCCTGGTGGGCGTCCTCCGCCGGGAGGATGCGGCCCGGGCCGCGCTGGCGTGGCGGCGGGAGCACGGCGAGGAGCACGAGCATGGCTGATGCCTGCGTGTCGTGCGATCGAGACATCGAGGTGTGCTTCGTGTGCGAGCGGGAGGACTGTCCGCACTGCAAGTGCTACCGGTGCATGGTGATCGACCTGCGCGAGTTCATCCCCCAGCCGCACCCCCACGGGGGATAAGGCTCAGCCGGTCTCGAACCGCTTGACCCGGCTGGGCGGACCGCTCGAGGCTACCATCTGCCGGTCACGGCTGGCGCCCACAAAACGCTTTGTGATATAGGTGCCCCGACTCGGGTCCCACCAGGGACCGGGGCCGGCCAATGGGACCGAGCCCACGGAGGGGCAGCCCTCGGTCTCAGGCCGGGGAGGGTCCGTCGCCACCACCCATGCGGCGGGCCCTCCCTCTTGTAGGGAGTGGTCAGACCGCGGACTCGCCGTGTGCCTCGCGCAGTCTCTCGCTGAGGACCCGCATCACCGCCAGGCTGACGTCGGGCCGCTCCCGCAGGATGCGCTGGAATCTCCGCCGGTCGAGGCTGAGCGTCCGCACCGGCCCCGCGCACACCAGCGAGGCCATCCTCGACCCGCCGCCGAGGATCGCCATCTCGCCGACGTACTCGCCTCGGGCTCGACGGGCCACCTCGGCCGGCGGCCCGCCGTCCCGGCCGACCAGCACGCGGATCTCGCCGGACACGACCACGTGGAGGTCCTCTCCGGGCTCTCCCTGCTCGGCGATCACCTCGCCGTCGGGGAACGAGTGCTCCGTGGCCACGTCGGCGACGTGCTTCAGGTCTTCGGGAGGAAGGTCGGCGAACAGGCGAACCTTCGACAGGAACAGCACCCGCTCCAGCAGCGAGAGGGTCGAGAGCGTCTCCACGGGCCCCAACGCTACCCCCGCGGCCTCCCGCACGAGTGGGTCCGCGTCATCCCGGGCCAGCTCCTCGAGGATCGAGGCGAGGTCCGCGCGGTCGACCGCGCCGGCCGCCAGTGCGGCGCTCGCTCGGAGCCACGGGTCCGGATCGCGGAGCAGCTCCCGGACCGTCGTGGCTTCCGCCCCGCCTGGGGGCGACGTGGCCTCCCACAGCGGGAGGAGGGGTCGGACCAGCTCGGGGTCGCCCACGGCCTCGGTGGCCTCGAGCGCGTTGGCCCGTTGCTGCGGATCCGGGCTCTCGAGGTTCCCCAGGGCCATGGCCATGGCCTCGGGATCGCCCCACCGCCCTGCGGCCTGGAGCGCCTCCAGGCCATCACGCACGGCGCGGTGTCGCAGGCCCTGGGTCAGGAGATCGAGCCGTTCGTCGACCCCGGGACGGATGCCCAGCCAGAGCCGGTGGCGCTGGAGGGCTCGCTCCACCCGCTCGCGGGCGAAGGCGCGCAGCGCCGCCGGTGGGGAACCGCGCATCGCCGCCAGCGCGGAGAGCGCCCCGGGACATGCAGCTTCGTCCTCGAGCGCGGCCAGCAGGGCGTCCTCGGCGGGCTGGCCGATCCGGGCCAGGGTCGACGCGGCGTTCCGGCGCACGGTTTCGTCGGGATCGGTTAGCGCGGTGATCAGTGGCCCGATGGCGTGGGCGTCCCGCGCCACGCCGAGGGCTTGGGCGGCGGCGGCTCGGACCTCCGGCTCCCGGTCGCTCAGTGCGTCCATGACGGTCCCCAGGCCAACGCGCCCACGTGCCGCCGCGGCGGCGGCCCGCCACTCCGGCCGGGGGTGGCGCTCCATGACCCCGAGCGCGGCGTCGGCCGCGGGCCGGCCCTCCGGATCGCCGGCCACGGCTTCGGCCGCCGCGGCCCGAACCTGGGGATCGGGGTCCTCGAGCAACGGGCGGACGCGACCCGGGTCAGACCCGGCCCGGGCCAGCCCCCGCACCGCCGCGGTCCGGACGTGCGGATCGTCGTCGGACAGAGCGGGCAGGAGCGCCGGCTCGGCCTCCGGCCAGGCCAGGTCCGAGAGGATCGAGGCAGACACCCGCCGGACCGCCGGGTCGGGGTCGCTCACCCCGGCCACCACCGCCCCGTGGGCGTCCGCGTCGTCGCGGAACCCGCCGAACGGCTCCTCGTCCGGCCGGAACACGTCGGGGTTGCCCGTCCGCAGGGCCTCGACCAGGGCGGCCCCGTATGCCCGGCGGGCCCGCCACATCGCGCCGAGGGCCAGGGCCCCGGCCACCGCGCCGACCACGGCGAGCTGCGTCGCCCCCAGGACCCGGTCGGCCAGGAGCAGGAGGGCTCCGGCCAGGACGATCCCGGCCTGGAGCGGGCCGGCGTCCATGAACGTGCGGGTCCGGGCCCGCCGCTCGGCAGGCACCACGTTGAACAGGGCCTGCCACCCAATGGCCCACACGCCGTTCACCCACACCATCTGCGCGAAGCGGAACGCCAGGAGGGCGCCGAATGAGGTGGTGACGGTGAGCACGACGAACCCGGCCACGTAGATCGCGGCCAGCCCCATGACCATCGTGGGGAGGCCGAACCGCGCGAAGAGTCGATTCGCCAACAGGAGCGACACCAGCAGGGCCGCGCCGTTCGCCACGCCGAGGAACAGCCCGAGGAACCCGGCCAGCTGGTCGGCACGCGGATACCGGGCCGTGGCCGCCTCGGCGAACAGCAGCGTCACCGTGAAGTACAGAACCGCGAACAGGATCAGGCTGACCGACATCCATCGGAGAAGGGGCCAGCTCCACACGTCGCGGAACCCATCGGCGAGCTGCCGGCCGAGACCTCGCTCGCGCCGCCGTCGCCGCCGGGCCTGGGCCTTCCCGACCAGTCCCCGGGCCAGGGCGTGGGCCACCACGAGCGCCCCGGTCCACACGAACAGGAGGTTCTCGGCGTGGATCACCGCCGCGATCGGCCCTGTAGCCAGGCCGCCGAGGACGCCGCCGGTGATCAGCCCGGCGCCGTACAGGGGGAACAGTCGCTTGGCCTGCCGAGTGTCGCTCACCGCGCCGGCCAGCCCCCACGAGCCCATCACCTGACAGGTCCAGGCCACCATCATCACCAGCCACAGCGCCGGGTAGAACCAGCGCAGCTCCAGCGCCAGGACCGCCCGAGCCGCGAGGAGCGTCACTGCCAGCGCCAGGGGCAACGCGGCGAGGACACGCGCGGCCTGGCCGGCCAGGAGCGGGGACATCCCGGCCATGACCGCGAACGTCAGCGGGCCGAGGGCGAGGTACAGGTACGGGAGGAAGTCCGGGCCGAACCGGGCGAAGAACAGGGACTCGACGCCGTTGGCCCCGATGGCGGCCCCGGCCATCCCGACCAGCATCATGGCCAGCAGTCGGAACGCGATCCGCTCCTCGCCTGGCCTGATCCGGAGCGCCGACGTCAGCCGTCTCATGTCCGCGGATCCCCGACGGCCAGCCCGACGGCCACTTCGAGGTCCATGAGCCGGCCCTCCTGCCACAGGGCTTCGATCCGCTCCCGCGGAACCTTCCCCCTGGCCATCTCCAGCGGATCATCGAGTCCCAGGATCGACCGAGGAGCTTCGCCGCCGGCGTTCTCCCGGAGGCGATCCGCTGCCCCGGCCAGCCGCACCCCTCGCTCGGGGTCGCCCTCCAGGATCGACAACACTGCCAGGCCATGGATGGCCACGGCGGTCCAATCTCGGGCACCCATCGACACGCCGGTCTCGAGCGAACGCTCGCCCTCCTTCCGAGCGCTCTCGAGGTCGCCCCGTCTGAGGGCGACGGCGGAGAGCAGACCCGAGGTCAGGACGACCCCCCAGAGTTCCCCGGTCGCATCGAACGCCCCCCGGGCTTCCTCGATCAGCTTCTCCGCCCGGGCCAGGTCGCCCTCCTCCATCGCGATGTGGCCCAGGGCCGACGTCGCGTGGGCCCGCCCGCTGGGCTCGTCGGTGGTCCGGTACAGCTCCTGGGCCCGGAGGAAGAGCTCCTTGGCGCCGCTCGGATCGCGGTCCAAGAGCCGGGCCCAGCCAAGGTTGTACGCCGCTTGGGCCTCCCCCTTCGGGTCGCCGAGCTCCCGAGAGATGGCCAGGCTCTCCTCGTAGGCCGGAGTGACGTGCTCGGGGTCGCCCAGGTAGTAGGCGAGGCTGCCGAGGGCACCGAGCGTCTTCGCTCGAGCGGCGGTCCGGGCGGCGGCAGCCGGGAGCGAGAGGACCTCGTCGGTCCAGCGGCGACCCTCCGCCAGGTGGCTCCGGAGCTGCCAGAACCGCCACAGGGATCCGGCGATGCGGAGGCCCACCTCGGTCTGGCCCGTGTCGATCGACCACCGGAGCGCCGTCCGGATGTTGTCGTGCTCCGCCTCGAGGCGGTCGAGCTGGGATCGATCCCTGAGGATGTCGGGCTCGGCGTCCTCGACCATGGCGGCGACGTCCAGGGCGTGCCGCCGCCGGAGCCCCGCCTCCTCACCGGACGCGGCCAGCTGTTCGGCGGCGAACTCCCGGATCGTTTCAAGCATCCGGAACCGTGCCGGCCCGCGCCGAACCAGGCTGTGATCGATCAGCGCCGTCAACCCGTCCAGGACGTCGATGCGCAGGTCCGGGCCGCACACGGCCTCGGCGGCGGGGAGCGTCCATCCTCCGGCGAACACCGCCAGCCGCGCGAACAGCCGACGGACCTCCGGCTCGAGGAGGTCGTGGCTCCATTCGATCGTGGCCCTGAGGGTGCGCTGCCGCTCCGGAGCGTCTCGGGCCCCACCGGTCAGCAGGGGGAGCCGTCGTTCCAGCCGCTGCAGGAGCTCTTCGGGAGCCAGTACCTTCGTCCGGTTGGCAGCCAGCTCGATGGCCAGGGGGAGGCCGTCGAGTCGAGCGGTGATGCCGGCCACCGTCGGGGCGCTCTGCTCGGTCAGCCGGAAACCCGGCCGAACCGCCGCGGCCCGGTCCACGAACAGCATCACGGCCTCGCAGGCGCTCAGCGCAGTGAGGTCGTTGGTCTGGTCAGCAGTCGGAAGGGCCAGGGGGCGGACGTGGAACTCGTGCTCGCCGGAGATCCGGAGCGGGATCCGGCTCGTGGCCAGGATTCGCAGGCCGGGGGCCGCGTCGAGGAGCCGGTCCACCACCGAGCCGGCTTCGACGATCTGCTCCATGTTGTCCATGACCATCAGCAGTCGACGGTCTCGGAGGTGATCGGCCAATGTGTCGGTCAGTGTTCGCCCCGGCTCCTCGCGAACACCCAACGTCGTGGCGAGCGCGGAGGGGACCAGCTCGGGGTCGACGACCGCTCCCAGGTTGACCAGGAACACGCCGTCCGCGAACCGGTCGAGGTGTCGCTCGGCGACGTGGAGGGCCAGCCGGGTCTTCCCGCTGCCGCCCGGGCCGGTCAGCGTCACCAGCCTGGCCTCGCCGAGGAGATCGGTGACCTCAGCCACCTCCCGCTCCCGTCCGACGAACGAGCTTCGCTGGGGCGGCAGGTTCGTCGGCGTCGGCGCATCGAGCGCTCGGATCGGCGGGAAGTCCGACGACAGGCCCTCGATCACCAGGTCGTGGATGTGTTCTGGGTGCTCGAGGTCCTTCAGCCGGTGGGTCCCGAGCTCCCGGAGGGACACTCCAGCCGGAAGCGAGTGCTCCAC
>CALAEC010000184.1 GCA_937890785.1 uncultured Actinomycetes bacterium | reverse complement strand
CCCACAAGCGGCTGATCGACATCCACGAGGCCACCTCGAAGACCGTGCAGGAGCTGCAGCGGCTGAACCTGGCCGCCGGCGTCGACATCGAGATCAAGCTGTGATGGAGCGGGCGCGAGCGGAGCGAGCGACCAGCGACGAGGACGGGGCGTAGGAGCGAAGAGGCCGAGATGGGAACCAAGGGCATACTCGGGGAGAAGCTGGGCATGACCCAGGTCTTCACGGATGAGGGACGGGCCTTGCCCGTCACCGTGATCAAGGCCGGGCCGTGCCGGGTGGTCCAGGTCAAGACGCTCGAGCGCGACGGCTACGCTGCGGTCCAGCTGTCGTACGGCTCGCGGAAACGGGCAGGCAAGCCCACCACTGGCCACTTCGCCAGGGCCGGGATCGACGAGCCTGCCCGCCACCTGGTGGAGCTCCGCACCGACGAGACCTTCGAGCCGGGGCAGGAGATCACCGCGGCGATCTTCGAGCCGGGCGAGCGGGCCGACGTGGTCGGCGTGTCGCGCGGCAAGGGTTTCGCCGGCACGATGAAACGACATGGCTTCGGCGGTCTCCCCGCCTCCCACGGGACCGAGCGCAAGCACCGGAGCCCGGGGGCCATCGGCGCGTGCGCCACCCCCTCCCGGGTGTTCCGCGGGACCAGGATGGCCGGCCAGATGGGCAACGTCCGGGTCACGGTGCTGAACCTCGAGGTGGTGGAGGCCGACGCCGAGCGCGGCCTCCTCCTGCTCAAGGGCGCGGTGCCGGGCCCGGTCGGCGGACTGGTGATGGTCCGCTCCAGCGTGAAGTCCGGCAACGGGAAGGTGAGCGCCTGATGGCATCGGTCCAGGTCCTGGACGCCGCCGGGAAGAAGGTCGGTGAGGTCGACCTCGACCCGGCCGTCTTCGACGTCGCCGTGAGCGTGCCGGCCATGCACCAGGTCGTCACGGCGGGTCTGGCCGCCCAGCGCGCCGGGACGCATTCGACGAAGACCAGGTCCGAAGTCTCCGGGGGCGGCCGCAAGCCGTGGCGGCAGAAGGGCACCGGCCGGGCCCGGCACGGCTCGATCCGCTCGCCGATCTGGGTCGGCGGCGGCATCGCGCACGGCCCCAAGCCGCGCGACCACTCCGTTCGGGTGCCCAAGAAGATGAAGCGGCTGGCGCTCCGCTCGGCTCTGACCACGGCCGCTCGCGAGGAGCGCCTCCGGGTGGTGGACGGCCTCGCGTTCGACGAGCCCAGCACGAAGGCGGCGCTGGACGTCCTCGACGCGCTGGAGCTGGGCGGACAGATCCTCGTGGTGCTCCCCGGCCCGGATCCACTCGTCGAGAAGTCGTTCCGGAACCTGCCGAACGTGCGGATGTGCTATCCGGGAAACCTCGGCACGCACGAGGTGCTGTACGCGGACTGGGTGCTGTTCACCAAGGACGCCCTCGAGGCGGTGACGTCGTGAGGAGCCCCCGCGACGTGATCATCCGGCCGATGGTTTCGGAGAAGTCGTACGCCGGCCTCGAGCTGAACCGGTACATGTTCCTGGTGGACCCGAAGTCGAACAAGACCGAGATCAAGGAGGCCGTGCAGGCCATCTGGAACGTCCGTGTGGTGACGGTGAACACGATGAACCGCAAGGGCAAGGAAAAGCGGTACCGGTACACGAAGGGCAAGCGCCCGGACCAGAAGCTGGCCGTGGTCACGCTGGCCGAGGGCGACTCGATCGAGATCTTCGAGCAGAAGTAGGGATGAGATGGCGCTGAGGAAATACAAGCCAACGACGCCGGGACGGCGCGGGTCCTCGGCCTCGGATTTCACCGAGATCACCAGGGACCGGCCCGAACGCGGTCTGGTCAGGAAGCAGACCAAGAAGGCCGGCCGGAACGCGCACGGCCGCATCACCACGCGTCACCGCGGCGGCGGACACAAGCGGCGGTACCGGGTGATCGACTTCCGCCGGGACAAGGACCGAGTGCCGGCGAAGGTGGCCCATATCGAGTACGACCCGAACCGCAGCGCCCGGATCGCCCTGCTGCACTACGCGGACGGCGAGAAGCGCTATATCCTTGCGCCGCAGGGACTCCGCCAGGGGGACCGGCTGATGTCCGGCCCCGGGGTGGACATCCGGCCCGGCAACGCCCTGCCGCTGACCAACATCCCCGTGGGCACCGTGGTGCACGCGGTCGAGCTCCGGCCGGGACAGGGCGCCAAGATGGCCAGGTCCGCCGGCTCCTCGGTGCAGATCGTGGCCAAGGAGGGTCGGTTCGCCCAACTCAGGCTGCCGTCCGGCGAGATGCGGCTGGTCGAGCTGGCCTGCCGGGCCTCGATCGGCACGGTAGGGAATCCCGAACACGAGCTGGTCGCCAAGGGCAAGGCCGGGCGGACCCGTTGGAAGGGAGTACGGCCGTCGGTCCGAGGCGTCGCCATGAACCCGGTGGACCACCCCCTCGGTGGCGGCGAGGGCAAGTCATCGGGCGGCCGGCACCCCACCTCGCCGTGGGGGAAGCCGGAGGGCCGGACCAGGAAGAAGGGCAAGCCGTCGGACCGGTACATCGTCCGGCGACGGAGGAAGAAGGGACGGTCGTAGATGCCGAGGTCGGTGAAGAAGGGACCGTTCGTCGACGACCACCTGCTGAAGAAGGTCGACGACATGAACAAGCGCGGCGCCAAGCGGGTGATCCGCACGTGGTCGCGTCGTTCCACCATCATCCCGGAGATGGTGGGGCACACGATCGCGGTGCACGACGGGCGCAAGCACGTCCCGGTGTTCATCACCGAGTCCATGGTGGGGCACAAGCTCGGCGAGTTCGCACCGACACGAGTGTTCCGCACGCACGGGTATCACACCGAGCGCAGCACGACTCTGAAGTAGGGAGCGATGGAGGCACGAGCGAAGGCACGATTCGTCAGGGTCTCGCCGCGCAAGGCGCGGCGGGTCATCGACCTGATCCGGAACCGTCCGGCTCGGGAGGCTCGGCGCATCCTGGAGTTCTCGAACCTCGGCGCCTCGGTGCCGGTCCGCAAGGTGCTCGACTCGGCCATCGCCAACGCCGAGCAGAACCCCGGCGTGGTCGCTGACAACCTGTTCGTGGCCCGGGCCTCCGTGGACGAGGGGCCCACGCTCCAACGCTGGCGCCCCCGCGCGCTCGGTCGAGCCACTCGCGTCCGCAAGCGGACCAGCCACATCACCGTGGTGGTCGAGTCGGTGGGGGAGGTGACGCCGGTTGGGGCAGAAGGTTAATCCCTACGGCTTCCGCCTCGGGGTGATCTACCCGTGGAAGTCTCGGTGGTACGCCGGCAAGGAGGACTACCGGACCGCGCTCCACGAGGACATCGCCGTCCGGGACTACATCCGGCTCCACCTGTCTCGCGCCGGCATCTCGGGCATCGACATCGAGCGCAAGGGCGACCAGGTCCAGGTCTATATCCGCACGGCCCGGCCCGGCATCGTGATCGGTCGCAAGGGGGCCGAGGTCGACCGGGTTCGCAAGGATCTCGAGCGGATGACGGCCAAGCGGGTCGACGTCAAGGTTGAGGACATGAACCAGGCCGCCACCGAGTCGCGTCCGGAGACCGACGCCCAGCTGTTGGCGCAGGGCGTGGCCGAGCAGCTCCAGGGGCGGGTCTCGTTCCGCCGTGCCATGCGCCGCGCCGTGCAGACGGCCATGCGGGCCGGGGCTCTCGGCGTCCGGGTTCAGTGCTCGGGCCGCCTCGGCGGCATCGAGATGTCCCGCCGCGAGTGGTACCGCGAGGGCCGCGTGCCGCTGCACACGCTCCGGGCGAAGATCGACTACGGCTTCGCCGAGGCCAAGACGACCTTCGGCCGGATCGGCGTGAAGGTGTGGGTCTACCAGGGCGACGAGATCCCCTCGGAAGAGGTTGAGACCGAGCGGGCCCGGGCGCGGGCCATGGCCGGATATCCGGTCCAGGGCCCGACCGGCGCCTCCACCGGCGCGTTGATCACGGACACGAAAGAGCTCGCCGAGGTGTCCGCGCCGGACCGCGAGGAGCGGGAGGCCTCCGCCGCCCCCCGCGGCACCGCCGAGGATGACGCCCCGGCCCCAAGCGAGAAGATGTCCGAGGAACCCACAGAGCCAACCGGCGACGCTGCTGAGCCCTCGGGACCCTCTTCGGGAACAGGAGGGGTCCCCTCCGCGGACGACTCGGGCTCGACCGAACCGCCCGCGGAGCCCGAGGCGTCACCGGAGGCAACACCTCTCGTTGCCGAAGGGGACGCCGAGGGCTCGGTGGCCGATGGGGACGCCGAGAAGACCGAGGGTGAGGCGTGATGCTGCAGCCGAAGAAGGTGAAGCATCGGAAGCAGCAGCGGGGCCGGATGCGTGGCAAGGCCAAGGGGGGCACCGACGTGCACTTCGGCGACTACGGCCTGGTGGCCATGGAGCCTGGGTGGATCAGCAACCGGCAGATCGAGGCGGCGCGGGTGGCCATGACGCGGCACATCCGCCGCGGCGGGAAGGTGTGGATCAACATCTTTCCGGACAAGCCGGTGACGAAGAAGCCGGCCGAGACCCGCATGGGCTCGGGTAAGGGGAACCCCGAATTCTGGGTGGCGGTGGTGAAGCCCGGACGGGTCATGTTCGAGCTGTCCGGGGTCTCGGAGACCGTGGCCCGCGAGGCCATCAAGCGCGCCGCCCACAAGCTCCCGATCAAGTCGAAGTTCGTCACTCGGTTGGGAGGCGTGCATTGACGCGACCGGCCGAGTTCCGTGACCTGTCCGACGAGGATCTGGCAGCCCGCCTCGACGCCTCGAAGGAGGAGCTGTTCAACCTGCGCTTCCAGCTGGCCACCGGCCAGCTCGACAACCCCATGATGATCAAGGCCGTCCGCCATGACATCGCCCGGATCATGACCGAGCTCACCCAGCGCCGGCTGGCCGCGGAGGAGGGGGCGGCCTCGTGACGAAGCCGCGAGGGGAGCGGAAGCTCCGGACCGGCGTCGTCGTCTCCGACGCCATGGACAAGACCGTGGTCGTCAAGGTCGAGCGGCGGACCCGCCACCCGATGTACGGCAAGAGCGTTCGCCGGACCGCCAAGCTTCAGGCCCACGACGAGGCCAACGAGGCCAAGGTCGGCGATCTGGTGCGCCTGATGGAGACCCGACCGCTGTCGGCCACGAAGCGGTGGCGGCTCGTGGAGATCCTGGAGCGCGCCAAGTGATCCAGCAGGAGTCTCGGGTTCGGGTGGCCGACAATACCGGCGCCAGGGAGGTCCTGTGCATCAGGGTCCTCGGCGGCTCCGGCAGGCGGTACGCTGGGGTCGGCGACGTCATCGTCGGTACGGTGAAGGACGCCCTGCCCGGCACCCAGGTCAAGAAGGGCGACGTCGTCCGGGCAGTGGTCGTGCGGACCGCCAAGGAGAAGCGGCGCACGGACGGCTCGTACATCAAGTTCGACGAGAACGCGGTGGTGCTGATCAACGACCAGCGGCAGCCGCGGGGAACCCGGATCTTCGGTCCTGTGGCCCGCGAGCTGAGGGAGAAGCGGTTCATGAGGATCATCTCGCTGGCGCCGGAGGTGCTCTGACGTGCCCGGCGTGAGCATCAAGAAGGACGACGAGGTCCAGGTGATCCACGGCAAGGACCGTGGGGCGCGGGGCCGGGTCGTGCGTGTCCTGCCCCGGGAGGGCCGGATCATGGTCGAGGGCGTGGCCCGGGCCAAGAAGCATGCCCGACCGTCGAAGCGCCGTCAGCAGGGCGGCATCATCGACATCGAGCAGTTCGTCGACATCTCAAACGTGGCGGTCGTGTGCAAGACCTGCGGTCAGCCCACGCGGGTCGGCCATCGTGACGACGACGGCAAGAAGGTCCGAGTGTGCCGCAAGTGCGGAGCCGATCTCTGATGGCCGAGCGTCCCCGCCTCGAGCGACGGTACCGAGAGGAGCTGCTCCCCCGGCTGATGGAGGAGCTCGGCGCCTCGAACCCATGGCAGGTGCCTCGCCTCGAGAAGATCGTGGTCAACACGGGCGTGGGCGAGGCCGCTCGCGACGCCAAGGCCCTCGACGGCGCCCTGGTCGACCTGGCCACGATCACCGGCCAGAAGCCCGTGGTGACGAAGGCCAAGAAGTCGATCGCCAGCTTCAAGCTCCGAGAGGGGATGTCGATCGGTGCAAAGGTCACCCTCCGGGGCGCGCGGATGTGGGAGTTCCTGGACCGGCTCCTGGCGACGGCCCTGCCGCGGATCCGCGACTTCCGGGGGCTGAACCCCCGTGCGTTCGACGGCCGGGGCAACTACACGATCGGGCTCACCGAGCAGCTGGTGTTCCCCGAGATCGACTACGACAAGATCGACGCCGTCCGTGGCATGGACATCACGATCGTCACCACGGCGCGGAACGACGAGGAGGGCCGGGCGCTGCTACGAGCGCTCGGGCTTCCCCTCCAGGAGGAAGCCGCGGCCGGGGCCGCGTAGGAGAGGACGGATGGCGAAGAAGGCGCTGATCAACAAGGCGAACCGGCGGCCCAAGTTCTCGGCCCGCCGGTACACGAGGTGCCGCCGGTGCGGACGGGCCAGGGCCGTGTTCCGCCGCTTCGACCTGTGCCGCATCTGTTTCCGAGAGCTGGCCCACGCGGGCGAGATCCCCGGCGTGACGAAGGCATCGTGGTAGCGATGATGACCGACCCGATCGCCGACATGCTGACCCGGATCCGGAACGCCAACCTGGCCTACAAGGACGAGGTGGCGGTGCCGGCCTCGCGTCTGAAGGAGGAGATCGCCCAGGTACTGGCCCGCGAGGGCTACGTGACCGGCTACCGGGTCGAGGGCGAGGAGCCGAAGCGCCGCATCGTCATCGAGATGAAGTACGGCCCCGATCGGGAGCGGACCCTCAGCGGCGTCAAGCGAGTGTCGCGTCCAGGCCGCCGGGTCTACGCGGGCCAGGACCGGCTACCTCGGGTGCTCGGCGGGCTGGGGATCGCCATCCTCTCCACCTCGCAGGGGCTGATGACCGACAGGCAGGCCGCCCGCCGAGGTGTCGGCGGAGAGGTCCTGTGCCACGTGTGGTAGGGGGTCGACGGTGAGCAGGATCGGAAAGCAGCCCATCGGCATCCCCGACGGCGTGACCGTCGAGGTGCGTGACGGCGTGGTCACCGTCCAGGGGCCGGGCGGTGAGCTCAGCCAGCGGGTCGACCGGGACATGAAGGTCACGGTCGAGGACGGCGAGGTCCGGGTGGAGCGTCCCTCGGACGAGCGGGAGCACCGCGCGCTCCACGGGCTGACCAGGTCGCTGATCGCCAACATGGTGGAGGGTGTGACCAAGGGCTACGAGAAACGGCTGGAGATCCAGGGCGTCGGGTACAGGGCCGCCCTGAAGGAGTCGGACCTGGAGCTCCAGGTGGGCTTCTCGCACCCCGTGACCATGGTTCCCCCCGCCGGGATCGAGTTCGAGGTCCCCGCCCCGAACCGCATCGTGGTGAAGGGCATCGACAAGCAGCTCGTCGGCGAGGTCGCCGCCAACGTGCGAAAGGTTCGGAAGCCCGAGCCGTACAAGGGCAAGGGCATCCGCTACGAGGGCGAGTACGTGCGGAAGAAGGCCGGCAAGGCCGCCAAGGGGGCGGTGGCCTGATGCAGAGCGCCCGAGAGGAGCGCGTTTGATGCAGAGCGCCCGAGAGGAGCGCGTTTGATGCAGAGCGCCCGCAAGCGTCTGGCCCGGGTTCGCCGGCACCGCCGGGTCCGAAAGCGGATCCGCGGCGCCGCGGACGTTCCCCGCCTGGCCGTGTACCGTTCGAACCGGCACATCTACGCCCAGCTCGTCGACGACGGGACGGGGCGGACGCTGGCCGCGGCCTCCTCGGTGGAGGCCGAGGCGCGCTCGGCCGAGGGGAACAAGACCGCCGTGGCCAAGACGGTCGGCCAGCTGATCGCTCAGCGGGCCAAGCAGGCCGGCGTGGACCGGGCCGTGTTCGATCGAGGGGGCCGCCTGTACCACGGCCGCGTCAGGTCGCTGGCCGAGGGGGCTCGCCAGGAAGGACTGCAGCTGTGAGGCGATACGACACCGCGGACCAGCGCACCCCGTACGAGGAGCGCGTGGTGGCCATCAACCGTGTGGCCAAGGTCGTCAAGGGCGGCCGCCGGTTCTCCTTCACCGCGCTCGTCGTAGTGGGGGACGCGGCCGGCCGGGTCGGGATCGGGTACGGCAAGGCCAAGGAGGTTCCAGCGGCCATCCAGAAGGGGGTCGAGGAGGCCAAGCGGAACCTGGTTGAGGTTCCACTGATGGGCACCACGATCCCGCACCAGGTCCTTGGCCAGGACGCAGGCGGGAAGGTCCTGCTGAAGCCGGCCGCGCCGGGGACCGGGGTCATCGCCGGCGGACCGGTTCGGGCCGTGGTCGAGTGCGCGGGGATCAAGGACATCCTGTCGAAGTCGTTGGGCTCGGACAACGCCATCAACATCGTCCACGCCACCATGAGGGGGCTCCGGTCCCTCCGGCGCCCCGAGGAGGTGGCCCGCCTCCGAGGTCTGGACGTGGACGAGGTGGCCCCGCGGCCGATGGTCGAGGCCATCAGGGCGGCCGACGAGCGATCCCGGGCGGTCCGCGTCGAGTCGGGCCTGGAGGAGTCCGGTGCCGAAGCTTAAGGTCACCCAGGTCCGCGGCGCCGCCGGCAAGACGCGACGCCAGCGGGACACCCTCCGGGCGCTCGGCCTGCGCCGGATCCGCCAGGCCGTGGTCAAGGAGGACCGTCCCGAGATCCGGGGGATGATCGCCCGCGTCGGTCACCTGGTCGTGGTGGAGGAGGTCGAATGAGGCTGCACCACCTCCGCCCGGGCCCGGGCGCTCGACGAGACCGGCGGCGGGTCGGCCGTGGCCGGGCCGCCGGACAGGGGAAGACCGCCGGCCGGGGAACGAAGGGATACCTGGCCCGGAACAGCAAGAAGGTCGGCTACGAGGGTGGACAGATGCCGCTGCTTCGCCGCGTCCCCAAGAAGAAGGGTTTCACCAACCCGAACCGCGAGGCGTGGGCGGTGGTCAACGTGGAGCGGCTGGCCCAGCGATTCGAGGCCGACGCCACGGTGTCGCCCGAGGCCATGGCCGAGGCGGGCCTGGTCCGCAGGCGACTCCCGGTCAAGGTCCTCGGGGCCGGCGAGCTCGACCGGCCCCTCACCGTGCAGGCCCACGGGTTCACCCGTGTCGCCCGGGAGAAGATCGAGCGGGCCGGTGGACGGGTCGAGGTCCTGGGGGCGTAGCATGGAGGGCTCCTCCCAAGGGGGAACCGGATGCTGAGGGCGTTCATCAACGCGTTCAAGATCCCCGACCTCAGGGCGAAGATCCTCTTCACCCTGCTGGTCATCGCGGTGTACCGGATGGGCTCGTTCCTGCCGATCCCGAACATCGACGTTCAGGAGCTGGCCGGTCAGGCGAACGCCGCCCAGGGCGGCTTCCTGTCGTTCATCAACCTTTTCTCGGGCGGGGCGCTGAGCCGGCTGGCGGTGTTCGCGCTCGGGATCATGCCGTACATCACGTCGTCGATCATCATGCAGCTGCTGGTCGTGGTGATCCCGAAGCTCGAGCAGTGGCAGAAGCAGGGCGAGGTCGGGCAGAAGAAGATCACCCAGTACACCCGGTACATGACCGTGGCGCTGGCCCTCCTGCAGTCCACCGGGCTGATCTTCCTGTTCAACAACCAGCTCCCCGGCGTGATCCGCGAGTTCACCCCGACCCGCGTCGGCTTCATGGTCCTCACGCTCACCGCCGGCACGGCCATGATCATGTGGTTCGGCGAGCTGATCACCCAGCGAGGGATCGGCAACGGGATGTCGCTGATCATCTTCACCAGCGTCATCTCCGAGCTCCCCACCCAGGGCTACAGCGTGTTCCGGCAGGGGGGCTCGGTCCAGTTCGGGATCATCGTGGCCATCGGGCTGTTGATCATCCTGGCCGTGGTGTTCATGGAACAGGGCCAGCGTCGGATCCCCGTGCAGTACGCCAAGCGAGTGGTCGGGCGGCGGATGACCTCGGGAGGGAGCACGTACATCCCGCTGAAGGTCAACCAGGCCGGCGTGATCCCGATCATCTTCGCCAGCTCCGTCCTGTACTTCCCCACCCTCCTCGGTTCGGTGATCCAGTGGCAGCCGTTCCAGTCCTTCCTGAACAACCACCTTGTCAACCAGGCCAGCCCGGTGTACATCGTGATCTACGGGCTCCTGGTGGTGTTCTTCGCGTACTTCTACACGGCGATCTCGTTCAACCCGGTGGACACCGCCGACAACATCCGGAAGTACGGCGGGTTCATCCCCGGGATCCGGCCGGGCAAGCCCACGGCCGACCACCTCGATCACATCCTCAGCCGGATCACGCTGCCGGGCTCGCTGTTCCTGGCCACGATCGCGCTGATTCCTTCGATCGCCCTGATCGTGATGGGGATCGACCCGAACGTGTTCCCGTTCGGCGGCACGTCCGTGCTCATCGTGGTGGGCGTGGCGCTGGAGACCATGAAGCAGATCGAGTCCCAACTCACCATGCGCCACTACGAGGGCTTCCTTAGGTAGCCCCATGAGAACCGTGCTCATCGGCCCGCCCGGGGCGGGCAAGGGGACCCAGGCGCACCGGCTGGCCGACTACTTCGACGTGCGCCTGATCTCCACCGGCGACATGTTCCGGCGGAACGTCCGGGCCGAGACGCCGCTGGGGCTGAAGGCGAAGTCGTATATGGAGGCCGGCGAGCTGGTGCCCGACGACATCGTCACCGAGATGCTCGTGCAGGAGCTCGATCGCTACCCCAACGGGTTCGTGCTCGACGGCTTCCCGCGGACGATCCCACAGGCCCAAGCCCTGGAGACCGCGCTGGCAGAGCGACGGCGACCTCTGGGGGCCGTGCTCAAGTTCGCCATCCCCGACGAGGTCACGGTGGCCCGGCTCGCCGGTCGCCGGACCTGCACGCACTGCGAACGGACCTTCAACGTCGAGCTGAAGCCGACCAAGGTCCCGGGCGTATGCGACAACTGCGGAGGCGAGCTGATGCAGCGCGACGACGACCGCGAAGAGATCGTGCGCCACCGGCTCGATGTGTACCACCGGGACACCGAGCCCCTTCAGAAGTACTACTGGGAGCGGGGGCTCCTCCGGGAGGTCGACGCGGTCGGCGAGGTCGAAGAGATCACCCGCCGGGCCATCGCTGCGGTCAAGGACATCCGGACGTGATCATCCTCAAGTCGCCCGACGAGATCGAGAAGATGGCCCGGGCGGGACGGATCCTGGCCTCGACCCGTCACCAGGTGCTCGAAGCGGTGCGACCCGGGGTCACCACCGCCGAGCTCGACGCGGTCGCCGAGGAGCACACCCGGGCGAGCGGGGCGGTGGCGTCGTTCAAGGGCTACCGCGGCTTCCCCGCGTCGATCTGCGCATCGGTGAACGAGGAGCTGGTGCACGGCATCCCCGGCGAGCGGGTCCTCAAGGAAGGGGATCTCCTCTCGCTGGACTTCGGGGCGATCTGGGAGGGCTATCACGCCGACTCGGCCATCACCGTGTTCGTGGGCGGAGCCGCCCCCTCCGGCGAGGCCGAGAAGTTGGTCCGGGTCACCGAGGAGGCCCTCGAGGCGGGGCTCTCCCAGGTCCGCGAGGGCGGCCGGCTCTCCGACATCGGCCACGCCGTCCAGCAGGTCGTGGAGGGCGCGGGGTTCGGCGTGGTCCGCGAGTACGTCGGCCACGGGATCGGCCAGAGCATGCACGAGGACCCCCCGATCCCGAACTACGGGGAGCCGGGCCGCGGGCCGGAGCTGCGGCCGGGGATGGCGCTGGCGATCGAGCCCATGGTGACGCTGGGGGACTGGGCCACCCGGGTCCTCGACGACGACTGGACCGTGGTGACCGAGGACGGCAGCCTGTGCGCCCACTTCGAGCACACGGTGGCCCTGACCGGTGACGGGGCTCGGGTCCTGACCGGGGACTGAACCGGTCCGAGATGTCCGGCTCGGACCCGTTTCCAAGGGTGGACCCTGGACGGTCTCGGGACCGGGCCATATACTTGGTTCCGGCTCCCACCGGGGGCCAGACGTTTCACGTCCGGGAATCCCTCGAGGAGTGCGCGCGTTGAAGGTACGGCCGTCGGTCAGGCGGATGTGCGAGAAGTGCAAGGTCATCCGGAGGCGAGGGCGGGTCATGGTGATCTGCTCGAACCCCAGGCACAAGCAGCGGCAGGGATAGGAGGAGCATGGCTCGGATCGCCGGCGTCGACCTCCCCCGTGACAAGCGGGTGGAGATCGCGCTGACCTACATCTACGGCATCGGGCCGAGCGCCGCCCGGGCCACCGTGGCCGGGGCGAAGGTCAGCCCGGACACTCGTGTCCGCGACCTGTCCGAGGATGAGGTCGTGCGGATCCGGGAGTGGATCGACCAGAAGCTCAAGGTTGAGGGCGATCTGCGCCGGGACGTGGCCCAGGACATCAAGCGCAAGATCGAGATCGGGGCGTACC
>CALAEC010000183.1 GCA_937890785.1 uncultured Actinomycetes bacterium | reverse complement strand
TGGTCCAGCCGCCGGCGGGGTTGAGCTCGATCTGCTCGACCACACCGTTGTTGTTGGTGTCGAGGGCCAGGTTCGAACCGAACATCTCGAAGTTCACTACATCGACGTTTTCGGCAAGCGGCTGGCCCTGGTTGAACTCGGGGCCTCGGTACAGGGCCTCGTTGGCGGCCTTCCGATAGTAGGTGATGCGCTCGAGCGGCGTTCCCGTGCTGATCGTGCCGTTCCCGTCGTAATCGACCCCGAACGAGATGCGGTCGGCGGCCGTCGGGTTGGTGAACGTCGAATAGAGGACCGATGCCTGACGAAGCTCCCGGACCATCGTCCGAAGGGCCGTTCTGGCCCCCTGCTGGAGGTCGATCCGCTGTTCCGTCCGCAGACCGCTGCGGATCTGGCTGAACAGGAACGGGGTGGCGAAGGCCATGAAGATCGCCAGGATGCTCATCACGATGGCGAACTCCACCAGGGTGTAGCCGCGCTGGTCCGCTCCGCTCTTCATGTCAGTGCTCATGGACGATGTAGGACGTGTCGGCGCTGGCATCGCCCACCCCGACGAGCATCGGCACCAACGGCACCGCACCCTGGGTCTCCTGCGTGGTGATCGAGAGGATGTTCTTCTGGGCGATCGAGGCAGTGGAGCTTCCGATGGTCGGGTCCGTCTGGGCGTCCCGAACGGTCACCCCCGCCACGATCGACAGGGAGAGCGAGGAGCCATCGTCCCCGACGTAGGCCGCCGGGATCTCACCGGGCACCGGGTTGTCCCCGGGCGCCAGCGACGTGTTCACGCGGGTCGCCCCACAGCGGCCGGCGTCGGGATCCTCCAGCGCCGGCGTGCTCGGATCGTCCTCCCACCCGCCGCAGGACGAATCGAAGCCGAACGTGAAGGGCCCGTTGTACCCGCCCGGGAGGTCCGTGATGCTGGTGGGCGGCTGGTCCGGGTCCCACACCCGGAGCCCCACCACCCGCCAGTCCACCGCGGTGTCGGCCGAGGTGGCGCTGGCGCTTGCCGAGGCGTTGACCTCGAGCCCGGCGATCGTGACCACGCCCTTGTAGTCGGAGTTGAGCGGGATCGTGCGGCTGGCCCACACGGCTGCCGCCGGGACCGCGGGCTTCGCCCCGTCAGGAGGGATCGTGCTCAGGGCCATGGACGAGTTCACCCGAACGTCGGTGGTGGTGGACTGCTGCCCCACCTGCCCGGCCACCGAGCCGAGCCGGAGGACCAGGGTCGGAGGACGGGCGCCGTCGTTCGGCTCCCGGGAGTTGATCTCGAAGCCGTTGAGGTTCACCACGGTCGATCCTTCCGGGTTCAGCGTGTGCAGCGTCGAGACGCGCGCCTGGGTCGCCGCGGAGGGGTTCGACGAACCCCACCCCGCGATGGCCCCGACCCCGTTAAAGGACGGAAGCACGTCGGCGCTGAGGCCGACGGACTCCGACGACGTGTTCCCGCTGACGGTGTTCGGCACGGATGAAGCGGCGGCGCCGGAGTTCGGGGCAGCCGGCTGCTCGGGCTGAATGAGGTTGCCGCTCACCGGTTCCCGCTCGATCACGTCGAGCGGATCCGCCGAGGCGTCGGACTCCGACCCCGTGACCTCGCGGAACGAGGTTGACGCCTCCCCCACCGTGGCCAGGACCTCAGCGGTCACTCCGTTGTCGGGGAGAAGGCCGTCGTGGAACTCGATCCCCGAGATCTGCGCGGCCAGGACCGAACCGGATGCCTCGACGTTCGGGACGCCCCTGCGGATGTTGTGGATGATCGTGTCCAGAGAGTTCGATCGGTTCTGGCCCTGGCTGGTCCACGACACGGTTACGGTCACCTGCACGGACTGGGTGGCGGGGGCGTCGGCCGTGGCCACGTTGGTCTGGTACCCGGCCTCGGGCTGCCTCGCCTGGATCGATCCGTCGTCCTGCACGGCGACGAACTGCACGGTGGTCGATCGAATGAAGTCCTTGCCCTCGACCACGAGCGGGGTCTCGGTGGTCGTGAAGGCCCATTCACCGGCCGTGGGGTCATACGCCCCGGTCGTGTTGGGGGTGATGACCGTCACGCTGGCATCGTCGGGGAAGTACCAGTCGAGGAGGTCCACGCGCCGTGCCTCGTCCGTCCACGGCACGTAGAACGGGAGGGCCCGGAGCTCCTCGAGCTTCTCCTGGGCCAGGGTCTTCCCGACCTGATCGAACCGGACCCGGCTGCCGGCGCTGAGGGCCCGATCGAACATCAGCGACAGGCTGACGATGACGATGGCGAAGAGGCCGAGCGACACGGACAGCTCGATCAGCGTGAAGCCCTCCTGGCGGCGCCAGCGGCTCACAGCCCCGTCACCTGCCCCGTGGAGGTATGGAGCGTCAAGGTCTCCGTGCGGTCCGCTCCCCCGTGAAGGGTGACGGCGTACGTGGCCGGGAGGCTTGGATGGAACGGATATGCCCCACGAGTGTCGAAGTAGGCCGCGTCGTTCGGGACCGGAGCCGAGGTGGCCTCCGGCTCGCCGGCCAGCGCCACGTTCGAGAAGGTGACGTCGGCGGTGGTGAACGACACGGAGCTGGGAAGCACGACCTGTCTCTCGGCCGGAACCCACGGCCCTCCGTCGTACCTCCAGACCTGGTAGGTCCGCGGAGGCGTGAACGCCACGTACCGGGGCACGGCCTCGTCGACGGCGGCGCTCCGGGCGTCCCGGAGGACCTCGACGACCTCCCGGGTGGCGCCCCGGAGTTCCTGCCGTGCGACGTGGGTGTTCACGGCCGGCAGGGCGATGGCGAACAGGATCCCCACCACCGCGGTGACCACCAAGATCTCGACCAGGGTCATCCCTCGCTGATCGGACCAACGGCGCACGAATCCCCCCATCGGGCGCGAAGCGTACCTCGGCATGTGCCTCATTCCTTGTATCTATCGGCCGTTTTTCGGG
>CALAEC010000182.1 GCA_937890785.1 uncultured Actinomycetes bacterium | reverse complement strand
GTGACCCGCACGACCCCATGGACGTCGCGGTCGTAGGGGCGGGCAGGGTCGGGACCGCGCTGGCGGTCCTCCTGACCAGGGCCGGGCACCGCGTGGTGGCGGCCTCGGGGCGGGAGGCGTCCCGGGCGCGGGTCGAGACCTGGCTGCCGGACGTTCCCCTCCTCCCACCCGCCGACGCCGCGCGCTCGGGCGAGGCCGTGCTCCTCGCGGTGCCCGACGACGCCATCGCCGGGACGTGCGCCGAGATCGCTGCGGCCGGCGGCTTCACCGACGGTGGGTTCGTGGTCCACCTCTCCGGCGCCGAGCCGCTCCTGGCGCTCGGTCCGGCCCGCGACGCCGGCGCCGACGTCCTGTCGACGCACCCGATGCAGACCGTGCCCGACGTCGGGTCGGGGCTCGAGCGCCTCCCCGGCGCCCACGTGGCGGTCACGGCGTGGACCGAGCGCGGGTTCGAGGTCGGCGAGCGGCTCGCCGCCGACTGGGGCGGGGTGGCGTTCCGCCTGTCCGAGGAGCGCAAGCCCCTGTACCACGCGGCCGCGGTGTTCTGCTCGAACTATCTCGTGGCGGTGGAGGGGCTGGCCGAGCACCTGTTCCGCCTGGCCGGGCTCCCGGCACCGCTCCCCGCCTTCGCGCCGCTGGCTGAGGCCAGTCTGGCGAACGTGATCCGCGTCGGCCCTGAGGCCGCCCTCACCGGCCCCGTGGCTCGGGGCGACGCCGGGACCGTGCGCCGCAACCTCGAGGCGATCGCCGGGCACGCCCCGGAGGCGGTGCCGGCCTACGTGGCCCTGGCCGACGCGGCCATCAACCTGGCCACCCGAGCCCGCCGGCTTGGCCCCGACGAGGCATCGGCTATTCGGGAGGTGCTGACCGAGTGGAGGTGATCCGGACCCGCGAGGCGTTCCGCGAGGCCATGGTGGAGGCCCGGGCCGCCGGCCGGGGCGTCGGCTTCGTCCCCACGTTGGGGTTCCTCCACGACGGGCACCGCTCACTGATGGCCCGGGCTCGCGAGGAAGCCGACCTGGTCGCCGTGTCGATCTTCGTCAACCCGCTTCAGTTCGGCCCGGCGGAGGACGTGGCGGCGTACCCGCGCGACCTCGACCGCGATCTCGGCATCTGCGAGAAGGAGGGCGTCGATGCGGTGTTCGCGCCGGACGCCGACGAGATGTATCCGGGCGGTCCTCCCGAAGTCACCGTTGATCCCGGCCCGGTGGGGAACCGGCTCGAGGGCGCTTCGCGACCTGGGCACTTCCGGGGCGTCAGCACCGTGGTGGCGAAGCTGCTGGGGATCGTGGGGCCGTGCCGGGCCTACTTCGGTGAGAAGGACGCCCAGCAACTGTTCATCGTCCTGCGGATGGTCCGCGACCTCGACCTGCCGGCGGAGATCGTCGGCTGTCCGACCGTCCGTGAGCGGGACGGGCTGGCGCTGTCCTCGCGCAACACCTATCTCTCGGCCGAGGAGCGCCGGGCCGCCACGTGCCTGTACGAGGCCCTGGCCCGGGCGGCGTGGCTCGTGGAGGGCGGCGAGCGCGATGCCCGGGTGCTTCGGGCTGAGCTGGCCCGCCGGATCGGGGCCGAGCCGTTGGCCGCGCTCGACTACGTGGCCGTGGTCGACGAGGACACGTTCGAGGAGGTCGACCGGCTGCGCGGACCGGCCCGGGCCCTGGTTGCCGCTCGCGTCGGCCCGGCAAGGCTGATCGACAACCTGCTCCTGCGGCCGTCCGATTGAGGGAGGATACGAGCGATGCTGCTGGCCATCGACGTGGGCAACACCGAGACCGTCGTCGGCGTGTTCCGCGACGAGGAGCTGGCGTGGCGGTGGCGGATGGCCACGGTTCCGGACCGCACCGCCGACGAGCTGGCCCTTCTGTTCGGCGGGTTCCTCCAGCAGCAGGATCTCTCGTTCGACCGCAACGTGACCGGCGTGGTGCTCTCGAGCGTGGTGCCGAGCGCCACCCAGGCGATCCGGGAGATGGTCCGCCGGTACTTCCGGTTCCCGCCGGTGGTGGTGGAGCCGGGGGTGAAGACGGGCGTGCCCGTATTGACCGACAACCCCAAGGAGGTCGGCGCCGACCGCATCGTCAACGCGCTGGCCGCCTTCACCCGGTATGGCGGGCCCTGTGTGGTCGTCGACTTCGGGACGGCCACCACGTTCGACTGCGTGTCGGAGCGCGGCGAGTACGTCGGCGGCGCGATCGCCCCGGGGCTCCAGATCGCGGCCCGGGCGCTGTTCGAGCACACCGCGCGCTTGCCGCTGGTGGAGATGGTCGCGCCCCAGGCCGCGATCGGCAAGAACACCGTGGAGAGCGTGCAGTCCGGGCTGATCTTCGGCTACGCCGCGCTGATCGACGGGATGATCGAGCGGATCGCCAAGGAGCTCGGTCAGCCGACGGTGATCGCCACCGGCGGCCTCGCACCGGTGGTGATCGAGGAGTGCCGGACGGTCGACCACCACGAGCCGTGGCTCACGCTCGAGGGCCTCCGCCTGGTGTTCGAGAAGAACGCATGACAGAGGACGCGACCGCACAGGACGTCCTCACGGTCCGGCGCGAGAAGCTGGAACGGTTGCGGGCCAAGGGGATCGAGCCGTTCGCCCTGCGGTTCGACCGGGACGCCACCACGGCGGAGATCGCCGGGAAGTTTGCGGGACTCGAGCCGGGCGAGGACAGCGGGCAGGTGGTCCGGGTGGCCGGGCGCCTGGTGGGGTTGCGAGAACACGGGAAGCTCTCGTTCGGCGTGCTCCGCGACGGTACCGGAGACGTCCAGCTGTTCCTGTCCGCGGAGACCCTCGGCGCCGACGCGTACGCGGCGCTCGAGGATCTCGACCTCGGCGACTGGATCGGAGCGGAGGGGGAGGTCGTGCGGACGAAGCGCGGCGAGCTCTCGGTCCGGCCGGCGCGGCTGGTGCTGCTGACGAAGTCGTTGCGGCCGCTCCCGGAGAAGTGGCACGGCCTGCGGGACGTCGAGCTGCGGTACCGGCGCCGGTACCTCGACCTGGCCACGAACGAGGAGGCCAGAGCCCGGCTTGCCGCCCGGGCGCGCATGCTCGCGGCCCTACGGGGCCATCTCGACGGGCTCGGCTTCGTCGAGGTCGAGACCCCGGTGCTGCAGCCGGTGGCGGGCGGGGGCTTGGCCCGGCCGTTCGTCACGCACCACGGGGCCCTCGACATCGACATGTACCTGCGCATCGCGCTCGAGCTGTACCTGAAGCGGCTGCTGGTCGGTGGGATGGAGCGCGTGTACGAGATCGGCCGGACGTTTCGGAACGAGGGGATCTCGCCCAAGTACAACCCTGAGTTCACGATGCTCGAGGCGTACCAGGCGTACGGGACGTACGAGGACATGATGGATCTGACCGAGGGGTTGGTGAAGGCCTCGGCCGAAGCCGTGAACGGCTCGCGGACGTACTCATGGCGCGGCACCGGGGTCGATCTGGACCGTCCATGGCCTCGGATCACGCTCCATGACGCCGTGGCCGAAGCGGTCGGGCGCGACGTCACCACCGACACGCCGGTCGAGGACCTCCAGCGGGTCGCCGACGAGCGAGGGGTCGGCTACGACCCGGCCTGGCCGGCCGGGAAGCTCGTCGTCGAGCTGTTCGAGAAGCTGGTCGAGTCGAACCTGGTGGCGCCCACGATCGTCAAGGACTTCCCGCGTGAGGTTTCACCGCTGGCGCGACCGCACCGGGAGGATCCGCGCGTCACCGAACACTTCGACCTGATCATGGGGGGCGTGGAGATCGTGCCGGCGTACTCGGAGCTGACCGATCCGGACGAGCAGCGGGCCCGTTTCGAGATGCAGCGTGCCCAGGCCGCCGCCGGCGACGACGAGGCCCATCCGTTCGACCAGGAGTTCCTGGTGGCCCTGGAGCACGGGATGCCGCCGGCCGGGGGCATGGGGCTGGGCGTGGATCGTCTGCTGATGGTCCTCACCGACGCACCGTCCCTCCGCGAGGTCATCCTGTTCCCCGCGCTCCGTCCCGAATCCTGACCGTGGCGCGCGGCCAGACGCCCACCTCCGGGCGGCCCCTGCTGACGCTCGGCACCCCGCAGCGCAACCACTCGCTGCGGGGGCCCTGCCTCGCTGCGCGGGGCCGCCCCACGGCCTGTCTGGTCACGCTCCTGCTTCTCCTCGGTGCCTGTACCGAGGGTGAAGGGGGCGCCGGGCCGAGGCCGGGGCCGGGGCCGGGGCCTACCGTGACGCCGTCGCCAGTCGGCACCGTCCTGCCCGTGATCCTTGACGAAGGGGTGCACCACTCGTACCTCGAGGGGATGGAGCTGGCCGCGGACCAGGTCGGCGTCTCGCTCGACGTTCGGCCCCCGGCGGACCCGCTCGATGCTCTTCGGCAGGTCTTGACCGGAGGGCCTCCGGCAGTGTTCGTGGTCGGGTCGGCTCACGCCGTGGCCGACGCCCGGCCGGAGATCGAAGCCGCCGGGGTGCCGGTGATCCTCCTGGGCGGCGACCTGTACACGGACCGTGCCCTGTTCCGACTCGCCTTCCAGGCCTCGATCCCGCATCGCTGGCAGGCTCGGGTCCTGGCCCGGTACCTGGTGGTCGACCGAGGGCACGATTCGATCGCGGTGCTGGACGATGCGACGCTCGGCGCGGAGGCGCTGGCCGAGGAAGGTGCCTCGCCGGCCGAGACGCTCCTCGGGGCGGACGCGGTCTTGGCGTTGCGGCCGGTCAGCCACGCACGGGACGGCGGGCAGCTCGCCGCCGTCAACGAGGCCGTCCTCAATCGCAACCTGCCGACCGGCGCCGTCGTCTGCCTCCCGTACACCTGGGCGGGCTGGGCCGACATGATCCCGCGGGTCCATCGCTTCCGCGAGCGGTTCGAGGCGGCGTACGGACATCCGCCGGTCGGCTTCGAGCAGGAGGGCTACGACGCGGTCCGGGCGGTGGCCGAGGCACTGCAGCGGACCGGCGGCGCGGGGGGCGAGCGGCTGGTCCGAGCGCTCGAGGGCTTCCGGGACGAGACCTACTCCTCGGTGCCGGTCCGGCTGGGGCCCGACGACCACGTGCTGGCCGAGGAGAGCCAGCTCGGGGTGTTCGCCGTGACCGATCAGCCGCTGACCCCGGGCGAGGCCCAGGGCGCCGTTCCCTGGCGCCCCGTCATGCGCACCTTCACCACGAACGGGGAGCGGGTCAATCTCCTCGACCGGGACAGGAAGGTCTTCTTCCCGAGCTGGCACCGACGGAAGCCGAGCCCGAACTACTGGAAGTCACGGTTCGGGATCGTCACCCGGTCCCACGAAGACCCGCTGCACTAGGCGGGCGAGGCCGCCGGGCTGGCGTGGTCGTGGATGTGGGCCTCGCGCTCGTGCTCGTGGCCAGGATCTTCGTGCTCTTGGTGCTCGTGCTCGACGGCCGGATGGTTGTGCTCGTGCTCGTGCGTGGCCGGGAGATGGCTCCAGTCCAGGCCGTGGGACAGATAGTGGACCACGTGATGGTGCGTGTGCCCGTGGACCACGTCGTCGTGCCGGTGGCGATCCGCCATGGCGCCTCCTTCCTGCTCGTCTCCTTCCTACCCCGTTGGTAGAGTGCGGCCCGGTTGGGAAAGAATGGTGCCAACAGGACAAGGAGGTGGCGGATGGGGTTCAAGACGGGACTGTTGGTCGGGTTCGGCGTCGGATACGTCCTGGGGACGAAGGCCGGGCGCGAGCGGTACGAGGAGCTCAAGGCGTCGTGGGACTCCTTCATGGGCAATCCCTCGGTCCAGCGCGCGGTCACCCGAGGCAAGGAGGTCGTGGAGGCCGGGGCCCAGCGAGGGATCCGGGCGGTCGAGGACGCCGAGGAAGAGGTCAAGGCCAAGGTCAAGGGCTCCAAGGCCACATCGACCTAGCCGGGAAATCCGCGCCGGGCGCTCATCCGGCCCCCCGGTCGAGCCGAAATACGGGGGGAAGGCCCCTGGTTGGAACATGTGGAAACGGGTGCGGAGGTCGCATCCGAGCCCGATGGTAGAATCGGCCTGACGGGCGCTCCGGGGGCGCGATCAAGCGCCGGGGGCGCCCGAGGCGCCTCGGGGGTAGGACGGGGTTCCGAGGATCCCTGAGGCGAAGCCCGAGGCCGGACCAGCCGGCCGGAGGGAGAGGAAGCGGATGTTCGAGCGATTCACCGACCGAGCCCGTCGCGTCGTGGTCCTGGCCCAGGAAGAGGCCAGGATGCTCAACCACAACTACATCGGAACCGAGCACATCCTCCTCGGCCTCATCCACGAGGGCGAGGGCGTGGCCGCCAAGGCCCTGGAGTCTCTGGGGATCTCCCTGGAAGCCGTCCGCCAGCAGGTCGAGGAGATCATCGGCCAGGGCCAGTCGGCTCCCACCGGCCACATCCCGTTCACGCCCCGGGCCAAGAAGGTCCTTGAGCTGTCGCTCCGTGAGGCCCTTCAGCTCGGCCACAACTACATCGGCACCGAGCACATCCTCCTCGGCCTGATCCGCGAGGGGGAGGGCGTTGCCGCCCAGGTGCTCCAGAAGCTCGGCGCGGACCTCAACCGGGTCCGCCAGCAGGTCATCCAGCTGCTGTCCGGCTACACCGGCGGTAAGGAGACCGCGCCCGGCGAGGCTCCGCCGCAGGGGTCGATGGTCCTCGACCAGTTCGGCCGCAACCTGACCCAGCTGGCCCGGGACTCGAAGCTCGACCCGGTGATCGGCCGCGACAAGGAGATCGAACGGGTCATGCAGGTCCTGTCCCGCCGCACCAAGAACAACCCCGTGCTGATCGGCGACCCCGGTGTCGGCAAGACGGCCGTGGTCGAGGGGCTGGCCCAGAAGATCGTCAAGGGCGATGTGCCGGAGACGCTGAAGGGCAAGCAGATCTACACGCTCGACCTCGGTGCGCTCGTGGCCGGGTCGCGGTACCGCGGCGACTTCGAGGAGCGCCTGAAGAAGGTGCTCAAGGAGATCCGAAGCCGCGGCGACATCGTGCTGTTCATCGACGAGCTCCACACGCTGGTCGGCGCGGGCGCTGCCGAGGGTGCCATCGACGCGGCCAGCATCCTGAAGCCGATGCTGGCCCGTGGCGAGCTGCAGACGATCGGGGCGACCACCCGTGACGAGTACCGCAAGCACCTCGAGAAGGACGCTGCGCTGGAGCGGCGGTTCCAGCCGATCGACGTGAGCGAGCCCACCGTGGCCCACACGATCGACATCCTCAAGGGACTGCGGGACCGGTACGAGTCGCACCACCGCGTCTCCTTCACCGACGACGCCCTGGTGGCGGCGGCGAACCTCTCGGACCGCTACATCAGCGACCGGTACCTGCCGGACAAGGCCATCGACCTGATCGACGAGGCCGGGTCGCGGATGCGGATCCGCCGCATGACCGCGCCGCCCGACGTTCGCGAGGTCGACGAGAAGATCGCCGACGTCCGCATGCAGAAGGAGTCCGCAGTGGACTCCCAGGACTTCCAGCGGGCCCAGGCGCTGAAGGACCAGGAGCAGGAGCTCATCTCCGAGCGCAGCCGCCGGGAGCAGGAGTGGAAGTCCGGCGAGCTCGACGTCCTGTCCGAGGTCGACGAGGAGGAGATCGCCGAGGTCCTCTCGGCGTGGACCGGCATCCCGGTGTTCAAGCTCACCGAGGAGGAGACCCAGAAGCTCCTCCGGATGGAGGACGAGCTGCACAAGCGGATCGTCGACCAGAAGGAGGCCGTGAACGCGGTTTCCAAGGCGATCCGCCGGACCCGCACCGGGCTCAAGGACCCCAAGCGTCCCAGCGGCTCGTTCATCTTCCTGGGCCCCTCGGGCGTGGGGAAGACCGAGCTGTCGAAGGCCCTGGCCGAGTTCCTGTTCGGCGACGAGGGCGCGCTGGTGCAGCTCGACATGTCCGAGTACATGGAGAAGCACACGGTGTCGCGGCTGATCGGCTCGCCGCCCGGTTACGTCGGGTACGAGGAGGGTGGCCAGCTGACCGAGGCCGTGCGCCGGAAGCCGTTCTCGGTGGTCCTGTTCGACGAGATCGAGAAGGCCCACCCGGACGTGTTCAACACGCTGCTCCAGATCCTCGAGGACGGGCACCTGACGGACGCTCAGGGGCACACGGTGGACTTCAAGAACACCGTGATCATCATGACCTCGAACCTGGGGACCCGGGACATCCAGAAGGGCACCACACTCGGGTTCTCGCCGGGGGGGGACGCGGAGGTCACCTACGAGAAGATGAAGGACAAGGTGATGGAGGAGCTGAAGCGCTCCTTCCGTCCCGAGTTCCTGAATCGGATCGACGAGATCATCGTGTTCCACTCGCTGTCCCGCGAGGACGTGAAGTCGATCGTCGACCTGATGATCCGCCGGGTCGAGGAGCAGCTCCAGTCGAAGGACGTGGAGATCGAGCTCACCGATCGGGCCAAGGAGGTTCTGGCCGAGAAGGGCTACGACCCCGCACTGGGTGCCCGGCCGCTGCGTCGGACGATCCAGCGGATGGTCGAGGACCCGCTGTCGGAGAAGCTCCTGTACAAGGAGTTCACGGCCGGGCAGACGATCATCGTGGACGCCCGGGACGGCGACCTCGTGTTCGAGCCGGCTTCGCGGCCGCCGGAGACCCCGCCGGTCGAGCTGGCCGGCCAGGAGTCCTAGGGTTCGAGCCGTCCGACGCGGGTAGGAACGTCGTTCCCTGACCCCGCCCGCCTGGCCGCGGGCGGTAAGGCCGAGGAGCCCGGCAGCCGCAAGGTCGCCGGGCTCTCGGCATCTGGGGCCGCTATCCTCGCGCCGTGACCTCGTTCGTGAAGAACGTCACGTTCGACTGCCAGGACGCCCTTCGGGTGGCCAGGTTCTGGGCGGACGCCCTCGGGAGCGACATCGACGAGGGATCGAGGTCGATCGGCTCGTCCGGCTGGGGGCATCGGTGGTGGAGCGGCACGAGGACAACACGGTGATGCACGATCCGGAGGGCCACGAGTTCTGCGTGGAGCCCGGGCCCGGAGACCGCCGCTGAACCGGCGGTCGTTCCTCCGATGGCTGGTGGGGACGCTCGGAAGCGCGGTCCTGCCCCTGCGCGCATCGGCAGGCGCGCAGAGGACCGTCGAGCTGATCTGCCGCCAAGCCTGGGGCGCACGGAACCCGACCGGCGACTTCGAGCGGCACCGGATCCGCCGCATCACGGTGCACCACAGCGCAGTGGCTCTCCGGGACAACCGCCTTGCGCCGTCGCGGCTCCGTTCACACCAGGCCGCCCACCAGGACCGCGGGTGGCCGGACATCGCCTACCACCTCCTGATCGACCGGAACGGCAACGTGTACGAGGGTCGCCCTCGGTGGGCGGTGGGGGACACCTCGACGAACTACGACCCGCGCGGCCATCTCTTGGTGATGTGCGAAGGCAACTTCCAGGAACAGCGGCCGTCGTCGGCGCAGGTCCAAGCGCTGGTCGACGTGCTGGCCTGGGGCGTGGACCGGTACGACGTCGGCGTTCGGACGATCCGCGGCCACCTCGAGTACGCCGACACCGCGTGTCCCGGTCGCGCGCTGCAGCGTCGGCTCGGCGAGGTCCGGCGTCGGGTGCGGGAGCGGTTGGAGGCGGGGGGCATCCGCCTCGCCGGGCTGTGCGGCGAGGAGGGAGCGGCCCGGGTCGACGCGATCGAGGCCGGCAAGGCCTAGCTCCGGCGGTATCCTCGAAGGCATGTGCCGAAGCATCAAGCGACTGCGCGGCCCCGACGGCCCCGTCACCGAGGACGAGGTCCGTGAGGCGGCGCTCCAGTTCGTCCGGAAGGTCAGCGGCTTCCGCGAGCCGTCCCGACGCAACGCCGAGGCCTTCGACGCCGCCGTCGACGAGGTCGCGTCCGCGTCTCGGCGACTGCTCGACGCCCTCCCCCGATAGCTCACCGGGGGTGTGTCAGACCCCCCTGGTAGCGTCGGGGCCGTGGCGAAGACCCGGCAGATTCTCTCGTGCTCGGGGTGCGGCCAGCAGGTCTCTCAGTGGATGGGTCGATGCCCCGGCTGTGGTGAGTGGGGCACGATCGGGGATCACGGCCCCCCGGCGACCGGCGCGGCACGGGTCGAGCCGCTCGGGCTCGGTGACGAGGAGCCGCAGCCGCGCATCGCCACCGGTATCGATGGCGTTGATCGGCTCTTCGGCGGGGGCCTGGTCCGCGGATCGGTCACGCTGATCGCCGGCGAGCCCGGGATCGGGAAGTCCACCCTGGTCCTCCAGATCGTCGGCCACGTCGCCGGCGTCGAGGGCCCGTGCCTGGTGGCCTCGGGCGAGGAGTCCCGAGCGCAGGTTTCCGTCCGAGCTCGACGGTTGAAGCTTCCCTTCGACCGGGTCTCCTTCGTGGCCGGCCGGGAGCTCGGGCCGGTGCTGGACGCCGCCAGGGCCGGACGCCCGGCGATCCTGGTGATCGACTCGATCCAGGCGATCCGCGACCCGGCGCTCCCTTCGCTCCCCGGCGGGCCGGCCCAGGTACGGGCGTGCGCCGACGCGCTGGTCGGGCTGGCCAAGACGACGGGGGTCACGGTGGTGCTGATCGGCCAGGTGACGAAGGACGGCGACGTCGCGGGCCCCAAGACGCTCGAGCACGCGGTCGACGTGGTGTGCTCGTTCGACGCCGACGGGGCCACAGGCCTCCGGGTGCTGGCCGGCGGCAAGAACCGGTTCGGGCCGGAGGGAGAGGTGGCGTGGTTCGAGATGGATCCGGAGGGGCTTCGCGAGGTCGATCCTGGCCGGGTGCTGGCGCCGAGCGACGGCGAGGTCGGCGCCGCCACCGCGCTGGTGACCGCGGGCAGGCGGGCCCTGGCGGTGGAGGTGCAGGGCCTGACGGCCTACACCGAGGGCCACCCCCGCCGACACGTCTCGGGCCTCGACCCTCGCCGGTTCGGTCTGGTGGCGGCCGTGGTCGATCGGGCCATCCGCCTCCGCCTGACCCGATCAGAGCTGTATGGCGCGGCCGCGGGTGGGCTGCGTATCGACGATCCGGGAGCCGACCTCGCCGTGGCGGCCGCCCTGGCCTCGTCGGCCACGGGCGTCCCCCCGCCCCCACGCTCGGCGTTTGCCGGCGAGGTCAGCCTCACGGGAGCCGTTCGGCCGCCGGCGGGGTTGGCGCTCCGGCTGGCGGCCGCCGCGGCCGCGAGGATCGAGACGGTGTTCTGCTCCGGCGACGCGGACCCCCCGCCGGGCGTTCGGGTCGTTCGCGTCCGCCGCCTCGAGCAGGTGTTGTCGTGGGCCCGGAAGGGACGACGGGGCTCCGCGGCCGGTGGTTCGGTCGAGGCGGACGAGACGGTCGGGGCCGAGGCCCGTCCGAGGTGGTCGGCGTGAAAATGTGCCCCGTGACCTGGGGTTTTGAGTTGCGAGGGGGGAGCGTCCCCTGGTACAATGAGGTCCCGCCAGGGCCCGCAAGACGTGCCGCGGGAACGCATCGACGCCAGCATCGACCATAGAGGAGTGCCGTGTTTCGAAAGGGCGACAAGGTCATCTACCCGCATCACGGGGCCGCGGTCATCGAAAGCGTCACCACACGGGAGTTCCTCGGGGAGAAGAAGAAGTACCTGGTCCTCAGGCTGGCCTACGGCGATCTGACGCTGATGGTCCCGGTTGACAGCACCGAAGAAGTGGGGCTCCGCGAGGTCGTCAGCAAGCGGGAGGTCAAGAAGGTCCTCGACGTGCTCCGCGAGGACGAGTCCCGGATGCCGTCGAACTGGAGCCGCCGCTACAAGACCAACATCGAGAAGATCCGTTCCGGCGACGTCTACCAGGTCGCCGAGGTCGTCCGGAACCTCTCCATCCGGGAGGCCGAGAAGGGCCTCTCCGCCGGCGAGAAGCGGATGCTGGCCAAGGCCCGGCAGATCCTGGTCTCCGAGCTCGTCTTCGCCGTCGACGCGACCGAGGAGAAGGCCGAGAGCATGATCGACAAGGTGCTCGAGGAGGCTCACTCGGTCGTTCTCCAGCCGACCGTCTAAGACCCTTGCACTCGCCCGCGGGGCGGGGCACCGTGGTGGGGCCGTGAAGATCGAGCCGGGGCCGTCCCGACCCCCCCAGCGCACCTTCGTCGAGATCGTTCGCTTCGTGCTCGTGGGGTTGTTCACGGCAGGGGGGTGGCAGCTGGCCGAGGCGGGGGATCTGGAAGGCGGACCGCTCCTGCTGGCGGTCGTCCTGGGGAGCCTGGTGGGCTACGTGGTCGGCGGTGTGATCGGCCGCCGGGCCGAGGTCGCGGTCTCCGCCCTCGAGCAGGAGTTCCAACGGATGCCCGCGTCGGAGCTCCTGGCCGGCGTCATCGGGCTGATCCTCGGCCTCCTGATCGCCGTGCTGGTCTCCCTGCTGGCGTTCCGCCTGCCGCTCACCGTGGCGTACCCCACCGCCGCGCTCGTGTCGGTGGTGCTGGCATACGTCGGGTACCGGGCGGGCCGGACCAAGCGCGACGAGCTGTTCGCCCTGTTCGGGCTGAGGACTCGCTCGTTCGGAGTGCGGGCCGGCGAGGTCAACGTGCTCGACACCAGTGCGCTCATCGATGGGCGGATCCGCGAAGTCGTCGACGCGGGGTTCCTCGGCGGCACGCTGATGGTGCACCGGGGCGTGCTGTCCGAGCTGCGCACCATCGCCGACTCCGGTGACCCCACCCGGGCGGCTCGGGGCCGGCGCGGCCTCGACATCCTCCGCGGACTCCAGCGGCACCCGGCGGCGGAAGTGGTCCTGGTCGGCGTGGAGGATGCCGGCGATGTCGACACGGCGCTGGTGCGACTGGCCCGGGAGCGAGGGGCCGCGCTCGTGACCGGCGACACGAATCTGGCGAAGGTGGCCGAGGCCCTGGACGTCCCCACGCGCTCGATCGCGGCGCTGGCCGAGGCGCTCCGCACTCCGGTGGTTCCCGGCGAGGGGCTGACGGTCCACCTCACCAAGGAAGGCACCGAGGCGGGCCAGGGCGTGGGCTACCTGGAGGACGGGACGATGGTCGTGGTGGAGCGGGGCGCCGATCTGGTGGGCGCCGACGTCCACGCCGTGGTGACGAACGTCCTGCAGACCACCTCGGGGCGGATGGTGTTCGCCCGTCTGGGGGAGTGACGTGGCGGTCGGGGCCATCCTCCTCGGGGGCGGGCGTGGCGAGCGGCTCTCGGGCCCGGACCCCAAGGCGTTCGCCAGCCTGAAGGGGCGCACCCTGCTGGAGCGGGCCGTCACCGCGGCGGAATCATGCTCGCGCGTCGAGGGGTTCGTGGTGGTGGCACCGGAGGGATGGGAGGCGCGGGCCCGGACCGTCGTCGGTCCCCGGCCGGGCCTGGTGCAGGTCGTGGCCGGCGGCGGGACGCGACAGGACTCGGTTCGTCGGGGCCTGGACGCGCTGCCCGAGGCGTTCGATGTGGTGATCTGTCACGACGTGGCCCGGCCGATCGCCTCGCCGACGCTGTTCGAGGCGGTGCTTGAGGGGCTGGCGGGGGTGGACGGGGCGGTGCCCTCGGTCCCGTTGGCGGACACGGTGAAGCGGGTCGAGGAGGGGCTCGTGGCGGAAACCCTGCACCGCGACGGCCTGGTGACGGTCCAGACGCCGCAGGCCTTCCGACGGGCCGCGCTGGTCGAAGCACACCGAGCCGCCGAGGCCGACGGCTTCGCCGGCACGGACGACGCGGCCCTTCTCGAACGGGCCGGCTTCCGGGTCGCCGTGGTCCCCGGTGATCCAGCCAACATCAAGATCACCCGACCCGAAGACCTGCCGGTGGCCTCGGCGCTGGTCCGTGGCTGAGCCGAGGTTCGGCCTCGGCTTCGACGCCCACCGGGCCGACCCGGGACGGCCACTGGTCCTCGGGGGGGTCGCCTTCGAGGGCCCGGGGCTGGGCGGGCACTCCGACGGCGACGTGGTCTGCCACGCGCTGGCCGACGCTCTCCTGGGTGCCGCGGCGCTCGGCGACATCGGCGAGCACTTCCCCGACACGGACCCGGCCGTGGCCGGCATCGCCGGCCCCGACCTGCTCAGGCGGACCCTCGGCCTGCTCCGCCAGTCTGGTCTGAGCGCCCGGTCGTGCGACCTCGTGGTGCTGGCCGAGCGTCCCACTCTCGCCCCTCGGCGCGACGAGGTCCGGATGTCGCTGGCCCGCGCCCTGGAGATCGACGTCGAGCGGGTGAGCGTCAAGGCCACCCGGCCAGAGGGACTGGGCCTGTCGGGCGACGGGATCGGGTGCCTGGCGCTCGCCGTGGTGACGTGACGCGGGGTCGCCCGGTCCAGGACCTCCCCGTGGTGGTGGGTCGCCGACCGGCCCTCGAGGCGGTCCGCTCGGGTGCGGCGCTCGAGCTGATGGTTGCCACCGGCTCGCGGCGCACGCCGGCGCTGCGCGAGCTCCTGGAGGCCGCCCGCGACGCCGGCGTCGCGGTGAGATGGGGCCCGGCCGCCGAGGTGGCCGCCCTGGCCGCTGGGGCCCGGGACCAGGGCGTGGCCGCTCGCATCCGCGGGCCTCAACCGCTCAGCGAGGCGGACCTGGCCCGACGCGCCTGGGGCCCGCGAGCCGTGGTCGTGGTCCTCGATGGCGTCACCGATCCGAGGAACCTGGGCGCCATCGCACGGACGGCCGAGGCGGCCGGGGCCGAGGCCCTGGTGGTTCGGCGGCGGCGGGGAGCGGCCCTCAGCACCGCCGCCATGCGCGCCTCGGCCGGGGCCCTCCTGCACCTCCCGGTGGCCGAGGTGGCCAACGTCTCCCGGGCCCTGGCCAGGCTGAAGGAGGCCGGGTTCTGGGCGATCGGCCTCGACGAGTCCGCGGAGACATCGGTGGGCCGGGCCCGACCGCCGGCGGGGCCCCTGGCCCTGGTCCTCGGCGCCGAGGGGGAGGGCCTGTCCCGGCTGGTCCGCGAGGCCTGCGACGAGCTGGCGTCGATCCCGATGGCCGGCTCGGTGGCCTCGCTCAACGTCGCCGTGGCCGCCGGGGTGGCCCTCTACGCGCTCACCTCCTGGCAGGAGCACTGAGTCCGAAACACGGCATTCGCCCGTTTCGAACGACGATCAATCCTTGCCTGCGCCACCGCCGCGTGGGCATAATCGAGGCGCGCACCTCGTCGTTCGCCCGCGACGAAAGAGGGCGTCCGAGAAGGAGGTTGCGCGACCGTGGCCACACGAGGGCTGATCCGAGACCTCGCCGCCGAGTCGGACGAGGACCTCGTGGCGCTGTTTCGGGCCGGAGACGAGGAGGCCGTCGACGAGCTGCTCTCCCGGTACCGCAGCTTCGCCCGCATCAAGGGTCGTTCGTACTTCTTGGCCGGCGCCGACCGCGACGACATCGTGCAGGAGGGGATGATCGGCCTGTACAAGGCCATCCGCGACTTCGCCCCCGAGCACGAGGTCTCGTTCCGGGCGTTCGCCGAGCTCTGCGTGACCCGACAGATCATCACCGCGGTCAAGACGGCCACGCGCCAGAAGCACGTCCCACTCAACACGTACGTATCGCTGTCGCAGCCGGTGGGCGACGACGAGGACCCCGACCGCACGCTCCACGAGGTCCTGGCGAACGCCCGGGCCCCCGACCCCGCCGACCTGGTGATCGGCAACGAGGAGCTTCGAAGCATGAAGCTGGCGTTCGCCGAGATCCTGTCGGACTTCGAGGCCGAGGTCCTGCACATGTACGTCGAGGGGAAGTCGTACCAGGAGATCGCCGCACACCTGGACCGGCCGGTGAAATCGATCGACAACGCCATCCAGCGGATCAAGCGGAAGGTGGAGCTGCACCTCCGCGAGGGTCGGAACGGAACGGGCCCCTCCCGGCTCGAAGCGTTGAGCCCCCGGTAGAATCGGTTCGCTGGCGTGGCGCAGTCCGGTAGCGCAAGCGATTTGTAATCGCTAGGTCGCGGGTTCGAATCCCGCCGCCAGCTCCCCGTGTCCGGGCGACCCGGCCCGAACCACTCCCGACTCGGAGCGCGTATCACCAGAGATCATGCTCGCTCGACCTCCCCAGACCCCGGCGCGGCCGGCGGGGTGGTGACGCCACCACGCTGGGAGCGGGGCCTGAGCCCGGCCGTCCGCAAGGCACCGCTGCTCCTGTTCCGCTACCCGGCGTCGTTCGCGGCGCTGGCCGTGGCGGCGCTTCTCCTCGCTCTGGCCCTGGCTGCCTACCCGCTGTTCCTGTCGGCGTCCGCGAGCCGGCTGGTCCATGCCGAGATCGCCGAGCCGCTGGTGACGAGGTTCGGCGCCGGGGTGTCGTACCGGGACGGCGCCCTCCCGCTGGGCCGGTCGGCGCCTCCAGGCACCGGTCCGGCCGGTCCCCTGCACGAGCGACGGGCCGAGGTTTTCTCTCGCCTGACCTCGGCTGACCCACGCCTCGGGCCGACCGTCGCCACCGTCATGGGTCCCCGAGCCACGGTCTCGCCGGTCGAGAGCCCGGAGGTCTTCCGCACGGGGATCCTGTTCGCCGGAACCGAGGCCGCAGAACACGTCAGGATCGTCCGGGGCGCCCCGGGGGCCCTGGTCCCCGATCTGATCGCCGACGCCATCGGGGTGGAGCCCGGGGACCGGATCACCTTGGAAGGATCCAGCGGGTCCGCCACCATGCGGGTCGACGGCGTGTACGAAGCGCTCTACTCGCGGCCGCGCAGCGGCTACTGGCTTCGGTGGGCCAACGTCATCTATCCCGCGTGTCAGGACTGCGAGCCCCCACCGCAGTTCGTGATCCTCGACCGGGCTACGGTGCTGCGGCTCTCGGCCGAGTTCGGCGCCGGCACGGCCGTGTTCCTGTGGCACGCGCCGCTGGCGCCAGGGGCCAGCCTGAGCCTCGATGATGCCCGCGAGCTCCGGGGCTTCGCCGGCGAGGTGCGGCAGCAGATGACCGATCCCGCCACCCCGACCGGCCGTGTGATGCGATGCTGCTCGGGACTGCCGTCCGGTTCCGGGATCACCGTTGCCTCCTCGATCGGGCGAGTCGTCCGGCAGGTCGAGGAACGGATCCGAGCGGTCGAGGCGCCTGGGCGGCTTCTCCGGGCGGCGGCCCTGGTCGTGGGGGTGACGGTGGTGGCGGGGGCGGCCGTGTTCGGCCTGGCCGGCCGTCGGACCGAATGGCGCCTCCGGTTCGCCCACGGGGCCAGGCCGCTGCACGGGGCGTCCCTGGGGGCGCTGGAGTCGGCGCTGCCGGCCGTCGGCGGGGCGGCCGTCGGCCTCGGCGCGGCGTGGGTGCTGGTGCGGCTCGTCGCTCCCGACGTGCCCCTGGCGGCGTCGTCCGTGGCCACCGCCGCGCGTGGCGGCGCGCTGGCAGTGGGGCTCTCGGTGGCCGTCGTGGCGCTGGTCTCGGGAGGATCCCTCCTCGGTCACGTCGGGCAGCACCGATCGAGGCTCCTGGTGCTCGTTCGAGCTCCGTGGGAGATCCCGCTCCTGGCGCTGGCGGTGTATGCGGTCGGGAAGCTCTGGACCGGCGGCACGCTGGTGCCCGACGATGCCGGCGCGCGGCCGAGCCTGATCCTCCTGCTCTTCCCGGTAGCGCTCATCGCCGGCGTGGGATTGCTCGGCGCGCGGCTGTTCCGGGACGCCTCCAGATCGTTGCGCGACCGGAGCGGCCGGCTCGCGCCACCCGGGTACCTGGCGGTGCAGCGTCTCGCCGGCGCCCCGGATCTGCCGATCCTCCTGGTGGCGGCGTCGGCCCTGTGCATCGGCGTGTTCGTGCAGGCGCAGACCGTGGTTCGCTCCCTGGACGGGGCCGTTGAGGCGAAGGCCCGGACGTTCGTCGGGAGCGAGGTCTCGGCCTGGGTCTCTGAGGACACCGAGGTGCCCCCGGACGCCGGGGTTCCCATGACCAGGGTGACCCGCCGTCCCCGCGCCGGAACGCTGCTGCCGTCGGGACGGACCTTCGACCTCCTGGCGGTCGACCCGGGGACGCTGGCGCGGGCCGCGTACTGGAACGACGCGTACGCGGACGCGGATCTCGAGGACGTGGTCGCGGCGCTACACCAACCCTCGACCGAGGAGCTGGCCGTCGTGGTGGCCGGGCCCGGCGTGCCCGACATCGCCGCGATCGAGCTGGGGACCACCCGTCTGCCGGTCCGCGTGGTCGGTGAGACCGAAGCCTTCCCGGGCATGCTGTCCAGACGGCCCCTGCTGGTGGCCGATACCGAGGCCCTCCTGGGCGCGGTCGAGGGGTCGGGGGCCCTGCTCGGCGCTTCGAACGCGACGAACGAGCTGTGGCTCCGGGCCGGCCGTGCCGAGGCTCTCGCTGAGCTCTCCCGCCTCCGGGTGCCGCCCTTCCAGGTCACCACCGCAGCGGAGGTGGAGGACATCCCCTACATCGCCACCGTGATCGACACGTTCCTGGTCCTGAACGCCCTCGGGCTGGGGACGCTGGTCCTGGTGCTGACCGCACTCCTCGTGTACCTCCAGGCCCGGCAGCGATCGCAGGTCGTCGGCTACGGGCTGTCGCTGCGGATGGGGCTCGATCCTGGCGGCCAGGTGCGCTCGTTGGCGCTGGAGCTCGGGGCGATGCTTTCGGTGGCGGCCGCCCTGGGCGTCGGTCTGGCTCTGGCCGCTTCGCTGCTGATGGTGCCCCGGCTGGACCCCCTCGGGGCCATCCCGCCCCGCCCCGCGGTCGACCTGCCGCTGCTGGCGCTGCTGGCGCTGGCGCTCGTGCTGGCTGCCGTGGCCATCGGGGGCGCCCGGTTGGCCGCCCGCCGGGCCGGGGCCGCCCGTCTCGGGGAGGTGATGCGGGTTGCCGAGTAGGACCTGGGTGGCCCGATGCGACGACGTCGTCAAGACCTACCGAACCGCGGCCAGCGAGGTTCGGGCCCTTGCTGGGGTCACGGCGGCGTTCCCGGCCGCCGCCCTCACCGCCGTGGTGGGGCCGTCGGGCAGCGGCAAGTCGACGATGCTCAGGCTGCTGGCGGGGATGGATCGGCCCGATCGAGGCACCGTCGAGGTGGCCGGCACCTCCGTGGAGCGGGCCTCGGGGGCGCGGCTGCGGCGCCTCCGACGCCGCGACGTCGGCTTCGTGTTCCAGCGGCCGTCCGACAACTTCCTGCCGTACCTCACGCTCGAGGAGCATCTCCGCCAGTCGACCCGGAGGGCGGGGCGTCCGCCCCTGATCGACGTCGCCGAGCTCCTGGATGCTCTGGGGTTGGTCGGTCGGCTCCACCACCGGCCCGACGAGCTGTCCGGGGGCGAGCAGCAGCGGGCGGCTTTCGCCCAGGTGCTGGCGGCCGGGACCGATGTGGTGGTCGCGGACGAGCCCACCGCGGAGCTCGACTCGGCGTCCGGCCGCGGGCTGCTCGAGGCCGTGCGCGAGGTGGTGGCCTCGGGGGTGACGGTCGTGGTCGCTACCCACGACCCCGCGCTCCGCCGCCGCGCCGACGAGGTCGTGGGGCTGGACCACGGCCGCCGCGTCGCCGCTCGCGCCGGACGCGCCGGCGTCGGGGCGGCGGGCTCGCCGTTCGCCCGTCCAGGCGCCGCGTCGCCGCTCCTGGCGCCGCCGTTGGCGGACCCGGACCCCCTCGGACCGGAGGAGCCGCTCGTGGACATCGTCGACGTCGAGAAATCGTATCGGCGCGGCGACGAGGTGGTGCACGCTCTGGACGGCGTGCGTCTCTCCCTCCCGGCCGGGTGTCTGGTGGGCCTGGTGGGCCGGTCCGGATCGGGGAAGACCACCCTCCTCAACGTGATCGGCGGGTGGGAGGTGCCGGATCGCGGCGAGGTGGTCTGGTCGCGCGGCGGGCCCGTCGGCGATCGCCCGACCTGGTCCGACGTCGCCATCCTCCCGCAGCGGTTCGGTCTCCTCGATGAACTGTCGGTTCGTGCCAACGTGGAGTACCCGGGACGGCTGGCCGGCCGGCTCGATCACGAGCGCGTCGACGACCTGCTCGACCGGCTGGGGCTCACCGAGCTCCAGGACCGCCAGCCCCGGGAGACCTCCGTCGGCGAGCAGCAGCGGGCCGCCCTGGCCCGGGCCCTGGTGCTTTCCCCCCGGCTGCTGATGGCCGACGAGCCCACCGGCCACCAGGACACCGGGTGGGCGCGGGCCGTCCTCGAGGCGCTCCGCCGGGCCGCCGCGGAGGGGACGTGCTGCCTGGTGGCCACCCACGACCAGGAGGTGGCTCGAGGGTTCGATCGGGTCGTGGCCATGGCCGACGGTCGCGCGAACGCCGTGGTCGAGCCGTCCTGAGCGGGCGGGGCGATTCCAGGGCGGCTCGGGAGGTTCCGATATACCCTGAGACCCCCCTCCGAGCCAAGGAGTGCGACGAGTGAGCGGGAGCGCGTGGGATCAGGCTCTGGCCCAGCTCGATCAGGCGGCCAGGATCATGAACCTGGACCCCAACGTCCACGAGGTCCTCCGGAACCCGAAGCGGGCGCTGATCGTGTCGGTCCCGATCCGGATGGACGACGACACCGTTCGGTCGTTCACCGGGTACCGCGTCCACCACAACACCTCGCGCGGCCCCTCCAAGGGCGGCATCCGGTACCACCCCAGCGTGAACCTCGAAGAGGTCAAGGCACTGGCCATGTGGATGACGTGGAAGTGCGCGGTCGTGGGCATCCCCTACGGCGGCGCCAAGGGTGGAGTGGTGGTCAACCCGAAGGAGCTCTCCGAGCGCGAGCTCGAGGCGCTGACCCGGCGGTATGCCTCGGAGATCCTTCCGCTGATCGGGCCGGAGCGCGACATCCCCGCGCCCGATGTCGGGACCGACGAGCAGGTCATGGCCTGGATCATGGATACCTATTCGATGAACTCGGGGTACTCGGTTCCGGGGGTGGTCACCGGGAAACCGCTCGCGGTCGGGGGCTCCGCCGGGCGGCGAGCGGCCACGGGACGAGGCGTGATGTACGTGACCGTGGCCACGCTGAAGCACCTGGCGATGCCGGTGGACGAAGCCCGGGTGGTGGTACAGGGCTACGGCAAGGTCGGGGCGCCGGTCGTGCAGCTCCTCAGCGAGCAGGGATGCATCGTTGTCGGCGTCGGCGACGTTGGGGGCGGCGTGTACAACCCGCGGGGGCTGTCGCCGGTCGGGCTGGCTTCGCACCACGCCGAGACGAAAACCGTGGCAGGGTACGAAGGCGGCGAGTCGGTGACGAACGAGGAGCTCCTCGAGCTCGAGTGCGACGTGCTGATCCCCGCGGCGCTCGAGGAGGTCATCACCGAGGGGAACGCCGATCGGATCCACGCCAGGATCGTGGTCGAGGCGGCCAACGGTCCCACAACTCCGGAGGCCGACGAGATCCTCCACGACCGAAGGGTGCGCGTGGTCCCCGACATCCTGGCGAACGCCGGCGGCGTCACGGTGTCGTACTTCGAATGGGTGCAGGACCTCCAGGCCTACTTCTGGACCGCGGACGAGGTCAACGCCAAGCTCCGGAAGGTGATGGAGGAGTCATACGTGAGCGTGCTCGACCTGGCCGAGGAGCGGAAGGTGACGATGCGGCAGGCGGCCACGATCCTCGGCGTGCAGCGCGTGGCCGAGGCGCACACCACGCGAGGGCTGTTCCCGTAGCGGGATCCTTGAACGGCCCTCACCGCGCACCTATGCTCGTGGTGACCCCACATGGACGAGACACTGGACGATCGTTCGCGGGCGATCCTCGACTTCGAGCGGGGCTGGTGGCAGCGTTCGGGCTCGAAGGACCGCTCCATCCGCACCGAGCTCGGCCTCTCGCCCGCGCGGTATTATCAGCTGCTGAACGACCTCATCGACGCCCCGGAAGCGTTACGGTACGATCCCATGCTCGTCAGGCGGCTGCGCCGCCTGCGGACCGCCCGCCGCCGGCAGCGGTTCGCCCGGGACCTCGGACTTGGGCGATGACTCGGAGGAGGATTGGCTGGCAAGCATGAGCCATCATCCGGAGGGAGCTTCTACCTCTCGTTGGCGACCGCAGCGCTGAGGTTCGTCCTCGTCGTGGCAGCCCTCGCCCTGGGCGTGTTCGTGCTGTCGAAGGCGTTCCCGACCGACGGGGCGGCCACGCCGATCAGGCCGTCGCAGCCGTCGTCGCCGGCGGCGACCGAGACGCCGCCGCCCGAGGTGACCACCGAGCCCGAAGCACCGGAAACCCACGAGGCGAGCGAGATCTCCCTCCAGGTTCTGAACGGCACGGACGTGGCCGGGCTGGCCGCGGACGCCGCCGAGGTCCTCGAGGCCGACGGCTACGACGTCGCCACGGTCGACGACGCCCCCAGCAAGCCGTACGCGGTCACCGAGATCTTCTTCAAGCGCGCGTTCGAGGGCGACGCGGGCGTTCTCCGCGACCAGTACTTCCAGGGGGCCGAGCTCCAGGACACCGCGCCGGACGCGCAGGTGTCGATCACGGTCATCCTCGGCGAGGACTACGTCGCCGCCCAGGAAGCCGAAGCCTAGGCCGGCACGCCGGTCGCCGACAGCAGCTGCATCTCCAGGTGGAGGCGCACCCGCAACGCGCCCCGAACCGGAGCCAGGCCCTCCTCCTCTTCCGGCGGCGTGAATGTGACCCGGTACGTCCCCACCGAGTCCCCCACGGCGCGCACCAGATAGCCGTCGAGGGCGAACCAGGCCTCCTGCGCGCCGACGTCTGAGCCGGTCACCTGAGCGACGGCGTTGGCGAACACCTCCTGACGCTGCACCGGCGACTCGTACGTGGTGCGCACCAGCGCGGCTTCCCGCCCGTCGGTCACCCCGAGCTGGGTGAGCCGGGAGCGGGTCCGCAGGGAGAACCGGCCCTGCTCGTCTGTGAACTCGGTCTGGGAACGCCACGCGTCCCCGGGGGTGACCGGCCGGCCCGGCAGGACCGGCCGCAGGCGGGGGAGGATCCGCTCGAGGCCCACCGGGTCGAGCGCATCCGTGCCCTCGTCGGTGGCGGCCTCGACGGCCACCACGCGCCCGTCCGGGCCCAGCCGCACCGCGAACTCCTGGGCCGGGCCGATGTCCACGGGGCGGCCGTTCACCTCGAGGCCCTCGGGGACCAGCGAGATGGCGGCCTCCACGCCACCCTGGTCCGACGGGCCGACCACCTCCTGGGCTGCCGTGAACGTGGCCACGATCTCCTCGCGGCGCGTCTCGCCGGCCAGTGTCCGGACGACGGACGCGTCCAGTGTGAGTCGGTGCTCCAGCCGAATCCCGGGGGCCAGGCGGTATGTGAGTGCCACCCGATCGGACCGGCAGGCGGGAAGCAGCAGGACGAGGAGCAGGAGCGCGACGCGGCGCACGTCGGCGGGGAGTGTAGCAGGGGTAGGGTGACCGCCGATGAACGCGCTCTCCACGATCGCTGCCGACCCCGGTCCCGCGGGGCTGTTCCTCGACTTCGACGGAACCCTGGCCGAGATCGTCCCCGACCCCGAGCGGGCCGCGCCGGTCGAGGGGACTGCCGAGGTCCTATCGGCCCTGGCCCGGCGGTTCGCGGTGGTGGCAGTGGTCTCCGGGCGGCGGGCCGTCGGCCTGGCCGAACGGCTCGGCCGGATTCCGGGTGTCCGCTTCTACGGGCTGTACGGGCTGGAGGACCTCGACGGTCCGGTCGACCCGGCGTCTCGGGTCGCTCTCCGGTCGATGCGCCGCCTGCTCCCCGAGCTGGAGCGCGTGGCCGCTGCGGTCCCCGGCGCGTGGGTGGAGCCGAAGGGGTTCCACGCCTCGATCCACTACCGGGCGGCGAGCGATGTCGAGGCAGCCCGGGAAGCGATCGTCGCGGGGCTCGGTTCGGTGCTCGACGGGACCGGGATGCGGGCGCTCGAGGGGAAGCGAGTGGTCGAGGTGGCCCCGGAGCAGGGACCGTCGAAGGGCGACGTGGTCCGGCGAGTCGCCGGCGAGGAGCGGCTGCGGGGAATCCTGTACGCGGGCGACGATCTCCCCGACCTGGAGGCGTTCGCAGCGGTGGACGAGCTGCGGCGGTCGGGCGTGGTCGGGATCAGCATCGCCGTCCGCTCGGCCAACGCCCCGGCGGTCGTGCTGGAGGCCGCCGACCTCGTGGTGGACGGGCCCGCCGAGCTCGTCGAGCTCCTGCGAGGGCTGCTCAGGCCCGGGTGATCCGCTCGAGGTCGCGCAGCTGTCGACCGACCCACTGCTGGGGCGTGCGAGAGGCCGCGGCCCGCCGAAGCCTGACCGCCCGGACCGTCCGCTCCTCGCGGGGCATCTCCAGGGCCTCCGCGATGGCCTCCGAGGTCCCGGCCACGTCGACGGGATCGATGCCGATCGCCGAACCGCCCAGCTCCGCGTGGGCCCCGGCGGTACGGGAAAGGATCAGGGCGCCCGCGGCGCGGTTCAGGAGCGGCCCCTCCTTGGCCACCAGGTTCATCCCGTCGAACACCGGGTTCACCAGGAGCGCGTCGTACATGCCGTAGGCGGCCAGGACCGTATCGAAGTCATCGCCGATCCGAAGCTCGATCGGCGTCCACGAGTCCGTGCCGAGCTGAGCGTTGATGCGATCCGCCTCCGATCGGCACTCGTCGGCATAGGCGCGATACTCGGGCACACCGCGGCGCGAGGGTTGTAGCAGGGCCAGGAACGTCACCCGACCGCGCCAGCGCCGCCGCGCGCGGAGCAACGCCTCGTACGCGAGGAAGCCCCGAAGGATGTTCTTCGACAGGTCGATGCGATCCACCCGCAGCAGCAGGGCTCGGTCGCCCCGCCGCGCCAGCAGGGCCCGACGGCGACGGCGGACCGAGGGGCTCGCTGCGGCCGCTCGGAGCTGGGCCGCATCGATGGCGATCGGGTAGACGCCCACTCGCACGAGCCGCCCTTGCCACCGAACCGCCCGGCGGCGCCACAGCACGTCGGTGCCGGGAAGGAGACGGCAGGCGCCAAGGAAGTTCTCCGCCCACCGCTCCGTGTGGAAGCCGAGGAGGTCGGCGCCCAGCAGGCCGGTGAGCAGCTCTTCTCGGACGGTCCGAGGGAGCAGCCGGAGATAGTCGGCGGCGGCGAAGGGGACGTGGTGGAAGTGCGCGATGCGGACGCCCGGGGCTCGCTCCCGCAGCATCGCCGGCACCAGCGACAGGTGATAGTCCTGCACCAGCGCGTCGGCCTCGCCACCGCCTGCTTCCTCGGCGAGCGCTTCGGCGAACGCCGTGTTCACTTGTCGGTACGCCTCCCACGAGGTCCGGTTGTCTCCCGACAATCTCGGCATCCGCGGCAGGTCCCAAAGATAGTGATGGAGGAACCACAGCAGCCGGTTGCTGATCTCGTTGTAATAGCGATGGAAGGTCTTCTCGTCCCGCGACACGAGGCGCACTCTGTACCGAGCCCCGTCGATGCCAACCTCGAGCCGTCCGCCCGGCCCTTCAGCGGCCTTCTGTCGGTCTCCCTCGTCGATCGCCGAGGCCACCCACAACCCGCCGGTCTCCTGCACCACCGGGGCCAGCGCCGAGACCAGCCCGCCCGGTCCCCGCCGGGCCACCAAATCACCTCCTTCGGCGGCGAAGTGGACCGGGCCTCGGTTCGAGGCCACCAGGATCCGGCGTTCGGTCACAGGGAGGCGAGCAGCGTGAGGTAGTCGGTCAGCTCCCGAACGATCAGAAACCGGTCCCGCACCCGGGCCCGTCCGGCGCGGCCCATCTCCTCGCGCTGCCTTGCGTCGCCAAGCAGCTCGACCAGGCGCCGCGCGCACTCGCCCGGCGAATCGACCAGGTATCCGCAGACGCCGTCCTCGATCTGCAGACGGATCCCGCCGACGTTCCCCCCGATCACCGGCCGCTCCTTCCACATCCCCTCCGACACGGTGAGCCCGAAGCCCTCGCGGATCGACTTCTGGACCACCACGTCCGAGGCGCGCTGGAACGCATTCACCACCACCGGGCCGACGTCCTGGAGGTTCGTGAGGATGTGGATGTCGGGATCATCGCCGCTGTGCTCCTGCGCAAGCTCGAGGAAGTGCCAGGCCTCGGGGTCGTCGTGGGCCATCGAACCCACCAGGATCAGCTGAGCGCCCGGCACCTCCTCCTTGGCCTCGCGGAACGCGTCGATCACGCCGAGCGGGTCCTTCCACGGATCGAACCTGGAGACCTGCGTCACCACGGGTCGCTCGGCATCGACGCCGTAGGCCGTCACGATCTCGCGGACCGCCTCGGGATCGAGGTACGCGTTCTTCGGCGACAGGGGGTCGATCGAGGGCGGGATGATCGACACGCGCGAGGCCATGCCGGGTTTGGCGAAGTCCTGGAGCGTGAACACGGCCGCGTCGTACCGAGCCACGTGCAGGGCGAAGAACGACCACACCTGCTCCATCGGCTGCGAGAGGTCGATGTGGCACCGCCATGCCCACCGGCCGGTGCGGCGGCCGGACTCCTCGAGGAAGGTCAGCAGGGCCACCGGCTGCGGGTCGTGGACGAACACGAAGTCGGCGTCGGGCTCGAATCGCTCGGCGTTCAACCGGACTTGGTCGAGGTACGCGTCCTCGAAGGCGGCGGTCCACGGCACCGGCATCCCCTGGAGCGCGTTGTGGACCAGCTTCGTCACCGTGAAGAACTCTTCGGAACCCTCCAGCAGCTGCCAGTCGGCCTCGATCCCGAGGTCCTGGAGCAGCGCGATCTGCGAGTACAGGAGCTCGGACACGCCACCCCCGAAGCTCGTGCTGCTGACCTGGACCAGGCGACTCCCCTTCAGCGGCGCCGCCGCCTCGCGCAACCGCTCGACGGCCTCGTCGCCTGCCGGGTCGCGGAAGTCCTCCAGCCGTCGTTGATCGGGGATGGGGACGCTGCGGAGCACGATCGTCAGTCTAGCGACAGGGCGGGCGATATGATGCGCCCAAGCGTTGGACGACGACCGCAACCGGGTGCTCGGCACGCCGTTCGTGATCCGATCGGCCCGGTGGGGCATCGTCGCGTGGGCCACGATCGGCGTCCTCGTGCTCGGGTTCTTCGTCCTCCGCTACGTCGTCTATCCGGTCCGGATCATCTTCCCTCCGCTCGTCGTGGCCATGATCGGCGTGTACCTGCTCAACCCGATCGTGTCGGCGTTGGAGCGGCGCGGGATGGCCCGGATCTGGGGGACGCTGCTGACCTACCTGGTCGGCATCGCCATCATCGGGACGGCACTCACGTTCACCATCCCCATCGTGGCCGAGCAGGTCACCGCCTTCGCCAGGTCGGCGCCGGAGCTGATCGACAGGGTCGCCGAGAGCTTCAGCGACATCGCTGCCGGGTTCGGCCTCGAGGTGCGTGACGTCGCCGGGGGAGGTGAGACGGTGCTCGACTTCTTCGGCCGTCTGCTCACGTTCACCGAGGGCCTCCTCGGTCTGGTGGTCATCTTCGTGGTCGGGCCGATCATCGCGTTCTACCTCCTCGTTGACCTCCCCAAGATCAAGCGAGGACTGAAGGCGATGATTCCGGCGCGGCGCCGGGGCGAGGTCGAGTCGGTCCTGGAGCGGATGGGCCGGGCGGTCGGGGGCTTCGTCCGCGGGCAGCTGTTGGTGTCGCTGTTCGTGGGGATCGCGTCCTCGATCGGGCTCTGGATCGTGGGGTTGCCGTTCTGGGCCGTGGTTGGGCTGATCTCCGGGCTGTTCAACCTGATCCCATTGATCGGGCCGTTCATCGGCGGCATCGTGGCCGTGGTGATCGCGTTCACCACGGAGACGCCCGGCGAAGGCCTGCTCGAGCTGGAGCCCGGATGGCCGCTGGCGATCGGCTCGGCCGTGGTGCTGCTGATCGTTCAGCAGATCGACAACCACATCATGAGCCCGAACATCGTGGCCCGGACGGTGCGGCTCCATCCGGTCACCGTGATGCTCGGCCTCCTCGCCGGGGGCACCCTGCTGGGGCTGTGGGGCATGCTGCTGGCCGTGCCGGTCCTGGCATCGGTCAAGGTGCTCCTCCTGCACGCCTGGGACACTCGGATGCGATGGCCCCCGCCCACGGCCCCGCTCGTCGAGGCGCCGCCGCCGACCGAGACGGTCGCCGAGACGGCCCCACCCAGTGAACGCCTGCAGCGCGCCACGTCGCCCGCGCGAGAGACCGAGCGACGCGGCTCGTGGTGGACGGGCGTGATCCGGGGCCTGTTCGGGACGCGCCGGCCTCCGCCGGAGCCCGAGGGGACCTCATCCCCGCCGCCCTAGTCGAGCAAGAGGCGAACGGCTTCGGCGAACCCCTCGCCGTGCATGGCTCGGGTCACGGTGACGTTGGGCGGGAGCGCCAGGTCAGGGGGCGCGGGGACCACCAGGAACACCCGGCCCACGTGTGGCGACAGCGCCAGGTCGGAGGCCGAGTCCCCGATGGCGGCGGCCTCCCCGGCCGGGACGTCGCGGTCGGCGAGGTCGGCGCTGACGGCGGTGGCCTTCGACACCTCTCGGGGGAGGAGGTTGTACACGTGGACCTCCTCGACCTCGAGGCCGGGGAACGCCCGGCGCACGATCCCGTTGTCGTGCAGCCGGAGCCAGTCGTAGCCGGCCCCGTCCAGCCGGGCGTGCACGTCGCCCAACCCGACGTGGCCGCGGAAGAGCATCGAGATCTCGCGGCCGTCGTGCGCCCACGGCGCGTGCGGCTCGAGCCTGCCGGCGAAGGCCTCCAGCAGAAAGCCGGCGGCGCCGCTCCGGGCCATGGCCTCGTAGGGCGTTCCCCGTCCCCGGTACGCGCCGTGGTCGCGAACAACGAGGTCGCCGCGGGCTCGGATGCCGCCGAGCTCCGCGATGTATCCGTCGGCGCCGAGGAGCCGGGCCGCCTCCCGGACCCGAACCTCGGCGCGACCCGACACTGGTACCAGGGCCACGCGGGCTCGATGGACGGCCGCCACGGCGTCGGCGGCGAGGCCGGTGACGCCCCCGGCCGGCGCGGCGAACAGCGAGCCGCCCGGACCGAGGAGCGTGCCGTCGAGGTCGGTGTAGAGGACCCGAGGCCTCACCGGACGGCGCGGTACTCGTCCACGGTGATCGCCGGCGGACGCTCCTCGACGGTGATCGGCGTGGACACGATCCGGTAGTCCCCGTCTTCGGTATCGAACTGGAACATGCCAAACGCCGCCAAGGCTCGCCGTCGCTCCTCCTCGCCGAGCCGGGACAGCGCCGCCTTGATGACGGCGAAGGCCATCCGGGACAGCTCTCCGATCGGACGGTTGCGGTGGATCCGTTCCTCCAGGTCGATCTGGGCCATGGCGTCGGTTCCGAACCGCTCGGCCACGTCGATCAACAGGCCCGTCTCCACGGCGTAGCCGGTGAAGAACGGTACCCGCTCCAGGATCGACCGGCGGCCGGCATACTCCCCGGCCAGCGGCTGGATCATGCCCGCGAGGTGCGGCCAGAACATGTTGAGCAGCGGCCTGGCCACCAGCTCGGTGACCCGGCCGCCTTCCAGCGAGCCTCCGCGGCCGTCCTCGATCGGGCGGCGGTAGAAGCTCTTCACGTACCCCACATCGGGATCCGTGAGGATCGGTCCGAGTGGCCCCGAGACGAACCGGGTGTCGAAGTTCCGGATGTCGGCGTCGAGCCACAGGATGACGTCCCCGCGGAGGACGAACAGGCTCTTCCACAGGGCCTCGCCCTTGCCGGACATCGGCTCGAGGTCGGGGAGGACGTCACGGTCCTGGAACACCGTGGCGCCGAAGCGCTCGGCTTCAGCCGCGGTCCGGTCCGTGGAGCTGGAATCCATGACGGCCATCTCGTCCACCAGCGGCACGTGCTCCATCAGCTCGGTGCGGATCGTCCGGACGATGGCGCCCACGGTCGCTTCCTCGTTCAGGGCTGGGATGCACACCGAGACCGTGAGGCCCTCCCGGCGCTTCGCCTCGACCAGGGCGGACGGCTCGAAGGAGCTGTGGTGGTAGGTCCGGCGAGCGAACCATTCGGTGGGGGCCGGGTGCAACGCGGGCTGGATGATACGTGAGCGCTCAGGCGGGCGCGTGGCCCGGAGCCGCCGCCTCAGTGAGCTCCCCCGGGTCGGGGACCCTGGTCCAGACCCGTAGCACCCGGCCTCGCTGTCCGGTGATCGCCACCGTGGGCACGGTACGGATGCCGAACCGGCGAGCCACGTCGGGTCGCTCCCCGACGTCGATCTGCCGGTACGCCAGGCCGGCCCGGGCCGCGGCCGCTTCGAGGTGCGGCGCCGCGGCTCGGCACGGCGCGCACCACGCCGTGGTGAACTGCACGATGGTCGGCTCGCGGATCCCCACGCCCCCCAGATCGGCCCGGGCCAGCCGGCGAGGCGGCCGGCGCCACAGCAGCCACATGCCGTACGCGCCGAGGAGGATGGAGGCGGCCACGACCAGCCGGATCATCCCGTCGCCCGCTCCACCGTTCGGACCCGTCGCGCCGGGACCCGCCCACCGGTGGCGATCCGCCGACCCCACACGTACAGCTCGCACCCGAGGCACAGGCCCGTCAGGGCCGCCAGCAGGGCCAGGGCCGCGACCAGCAGCGCCAGCCCCCACGCCAGCCAGGGCAGCGCATACCAAGCCACCGCGGCGGCCGAGAGCACCACGAACCCGATCGCGTTGGCGAAGCGAGGCGGCGCAGCCTCCTCGAGCTCGCGGGGCGGTCCCACGACCCCGGCTCGCCGGAGCCCGCGGAACAGCCAGGCGTACGGATTCGCCGCGGGGCCGAACACCGACGCCGCCCCGAGGATCGTTGCCAGGACCGGCAGCACGAGCGGGACGTCGAGAAGGAACCCGGTCAGGGCGACGATCCCGGTGATCGCCTGCCCCAGCCGGGGCTGGCGTGGGTCGACCATCCCTCCGTCCTCCCTCCTCGGCAGCGTGGCGGAAATCCTATCCCCGGGGTATGATTCCGGCAACCCACGTTGACAGGGGTCGGCGGCGACCCTACGCTCAGGAGCCAGGGCCCATGTTCCAAGTGTCCCAGAAGACCGAATACGCCCTTCGCGCGATGGTCGAGCTCGCCCTTCGCCAGGGCGACGACCTGGTCCCCGCCAGGGAGATCGCCGAGCGACAGGGCATCCCGCTTCGGTTCCTCGAGCAGCAGCTCTCCACGCTCCACAAGGCCGGCCTGGTGGAGTCGTTCCGAGGCGCCGGCGGCGGGTGCCGGCTGGCCCGCCCGGCCGGGGAGATCCGGATCGCAGACGTCGTGGACGCCATGGAGGGGAGCCTGTACCCGATGTACTGCCTGGACGAGCACGACCACACGTGCTTCCAGGACGGTCGGTGCGGTGTCCAGGGCCTGTGGAACGAGGTGCACACGGCGGTGCGCGGGGTGTTCGAGCGCACCACCGTTGCCGACATGGCCGCCGGCCACGGCCGCATGACCATGTGGGCCCCCGAGGACCTCCTCCGGCACACCGGCCAGCCGGGATAAGCCGTTCGGCGCCATCCGACCCCCGATCGGGGGACCCCTCCGCCCCGAGCGCTAAACCCGCGCCGTAGGCCGTCCGATGCTACGACCATGGCCCACATCCTGGTGGTGGAGGACGACCCCCACGTTCGGAACCTCGTCCAGGTCGTGCTGGGCGATGAGAGTCACGACACCGAGAGCGCCGGCTCGGGCTCCGAGGCCCTGGAGTGCCTCTCCGAGCACGCCTACGACCTGATCGTCCTTGACCTCATGCTGGGGCGGGTCTCCGGCTGGCAGGTGCTCCGGCAGATGGAGCGGTGGGGGATCCGCCGGCGGACCAAGGTGCTGGTGCTCACGGCGCGGGCCTCCGAGCGGGACATCCTCCACGGCTGGCGCATGGGGGCCGACGAGTACATCACGAAGCCCTTCGACCCCGCCCACCTCGTCGAGGCGGTGGCGTGGACGCTGGAGCGGACCCCTGAGGAGCTCGAGGAGCGCCGGCGGGGCGAGCTCGAGAAGACCGAGCTCCTCTACCGGGTCCAGGTCGCGTTCAACGAAGCCGGCTAGTCGTTCTTCCCGAGGATCCGCATCACGGTCGTCCCGCAACTCGGGCACTTGCCCTTGGCCGCCCTGCGACCGTTCTTCAGCGTGACGACCTCGCCCTCGAACTGGACCTTCTTCTTGTCCTTCACGCAGTACCCCTCGTACTGAGCCATCCGTCACCTCCCTTCTCGGCCCGGATACGCTTCAGGGCCGCTCACCGCGGCCCCTCACGGTCAATCGTGGGGGTTCCGGGCGCGTTCTGCAAGCATCTTCCCCGCTCGCGGGCCGAACATGCGTTCGGTCGTTCGGGCCAGGGGCGCCGCTAAGATGGCGCCCGTGGCCGCCCCCATCCTCGTGACGGGATCACACCGCTCCGGGACCACCTGGACGGGACGGATGCTGGCCGTGGCCCCGGGGGTCGGCTATGTGCACGAGCCGTTCAGCCCCCGACGGTGGCCCGGGTGGAGCCGCCGGCCCATCCCCCACTGGTATCTGCACGTGACGCTGGAGAACGAAGACCGGTACGCGGGGCTGGTCGAGGACCTGCTGGCGTTCCGGTACCCTCCGCAGAGCGTCCTTCGGATCCGCTCGGCCCGCCAGGCCTTCCAGCTGATCGACGAGGCCCCGGGGGCGCTCTGGAACCGGCTCCGCCGTGCCCGGCCCCTGGTGAAGGACCCCATCGCGCTGATGTCGGCCGAGTGGCTGGCCGAGCGGTTCGGCTTCGAGGTCGTGGTGATGATCCGCCACCCGGCGGCCTTCGCCGGGAGCCTCCTCCGGCTGGACTGGCCCCGCTTCGACTTCCGGAACTGGGCGGATCAGCCGGCGTTCCTCCGCGACCTCGCCGGGCCGTACGCCGATGCGATCCGTTCGTTCGATCCCACCCGGCAAGACCTGGTCGACGAGGCCATCCTGCTGTGGAACGTGATCCACCACGTGATCCGGGGGTACCGGGACCGGCGCCCTGGATGGGTGTTCGTGCGGCACGAGGACCTGGCCGAGGAGCCCGTGAAGGGGTTCCACGAGCTGTACCAGCGCCTCGATCTGGAATGGGACCGGATCGCCGAGCGGATCGTGGTCCGCTCGAGCACCGGTCGGGCGGAGGTTCCGGCGTACCTGCACCGCACCGTCCGGCGGGACAGCAGAGCGGCCAGATGGAGCTGGCGGGACCGGCTCACGTCCGAGGAGCGAGAGCGGGTCCGCGAGGGCACGGCGGAGGTGGCCGCGGCCTTCTACGAGGACCGGGACTGGGCGCCGCGATGAAGGTGTCGCTGGTGGCCACGGTCAAGGACGCGGCGCCGCACGTGGGCGCCTTCCTTGCCTCGGTGGCCGCGCAGACGCACCCGCCCGACGAGGTCATCGTGGTCGACGGCGGATCGACCGACGGCACGCTGGAGATCCTGCGGGCGGCTCCGGGCATCACGCTGCTCGAGGAGCCCGGTGCGAACATCGCCCGGGGGCGGAACGTCGCCGTCCGGGCCGCGGCCCACGACGCCATCGCGGTGTCGGACGCCGACTGTGTGCTCGAGCCCGAGTGGCTGGAGCGCCTGGTGGAGCCGCTGGAGCGAGGGGCCGACGTGTCGATGGGCGTGTATCGGCCCCTGGCGGGGACGTTCTTCGAGGAGTGCGCCGCGGCGGTCTCGATCAAGGACCCCGAGGAGGTCCGGGAGGACACCTTCATGCCCTCGGCGCGGTCGGTGGCGTTCCGGCATGAGGCGTTCGAGCGCGCCGGCGGGTACCCGGAGTGGATGCCCCTCGGCGAAGACATGTACCTGAACCACCGCTGGCGAGAGCTCGGCCTACGGATGGACCTGGCCCGGGACGCCGTGGTGGGGCGGCGGCCCCGTCCCGACCTGGCCTCGTACTGGCGCCAGTTCGCCGGGTACGCCGAGCATGACGCCCGGGGCGGCATGCACGCCGGCCGCCACGCGCTCCGCTTCGCGGTGTACGGCGTCCTGGCCGTGGCTCTGACCTCCCGCCGTCGGGGGCTGGTGGCGGCAGCCGCGGCGGCCGGCTCCCTGTACGCCGCTGGGCCGGTCCGCCGGGCCTGGCGCAGGATGCCATCGGCGGGTCGGCGACTGGCCGCCCTCGGAGCCGTTCCGGCTTTGATGCTGGTGACCGACCTGGCGAAGATGGGCGGCTACCTGCGCGGCCTGGGCCGGGCCCGGCCCTGAGCTGGCCCGGCCCTTGCCAACCGACCCCAGCCTGGCGTTATACTCTTGCGTTAGCACTCTCTCCCCGGGAGTGCTAAGGGAAGTGGAACCGAGGCCGAGCGCATCCTGAGGAGGAGCCGATGGCAGCCAAGATCATCACGTTCGACGAGGACGCCCGCCGCGCCCTGGAGCGCGGGATGGACCAGCTGGCGAACGCGGTCCGCATCACCCTCGGTCCAAAGGGCCGGAACGTCGTCCTCGAGAAGAAGTGGGGCGCCCCCACGATCACCAACGACGGGGTGTCCATCGCCAAGGAGATCGAGCTCGAGGATCCCGAGGAGAAGATCGGGGCCGAGCTCGTCAAGGAGGTCGCCAAGAAGACCGACGATGTGGCCGGGGACGGCACCACCACGGCGACCGTCCTGGCCCACGCCATGGTCAGGGAGGGCCTCCGCAACGTGGCCGCCGGCGCCAACCCGATGTCGCTGAAGCGCGGCATCGAGCAGGCCGTCGAGTCCGCGGTCGAGCAGATCAAGAACCAGGCCAAGGAGATCGAGGAGAAGGGCGAGATCGCCCACGTGGCGGCGATCTCCGCCGGCGACTCGGAGATCGGCCAGCAGATCGCGGAGGCCATGGACAAGGTCGGCAAGGACGGTGTGATCACCGTCGAGGAATCCCAGACCTTCGGCATGGAGCTGGAGCTCGTCGAGGGGATGCGGTTCGACAAGGGCTACATCTCCCCGTACTTCATCACCGACCCCGAGCGGATGGAGGCGGTCCTCGAGGAGCCCTACATCCTCCTGGCGAACCAGAAGATCTCCGCCGTCAAGGATGTCCTCCCGGTCCTCGAGAAGATCATGCAGTCCGGCAAGTCCCTGGTGGTGATCGCCGAGGACGTCGAGGGCGAGGCCCTGGCCACGCTGATCGTCAACAAGGTCCGGGGCACCTTCAAGTCGGCCGCGGTGAAGGCGCCCGGCTTCGGGGACCGGCGCAAGGCCATGCTCCAGGACATCGCCATCCTCACCGGTGGGCAGGTCATCTCCGAGGAGATCGGGCTGAAGCTCGAGAACGCCCAGCTCGACATGCTCGGCAAGGCCCGGAAGGTCGTGATCACGAAGGACGAGACCACGATCGTCGAGGGTGCCGGGAAGGACGAGGAGATCAAGGGCCGCATCAACCAGATCAAGAACGAGATCGAGAAGACCGACTCGGACTACGACCGCGAGAAGCTCCAGGAGCGGCTGGCCAAGCTGGCCGGGGGCGTGGCGGTGATCAAGGTCGGAGCGGCCACCGAGGTGGAGCTGAAGGAGAAGAAGCACCGCATCGAGGACGCCGTGCAAACCACCAAGGCGGCCGTCGAGGAAGGCATCGTCCCCGGCGGCGGTGTGGCGCTCCTGTCGGCACAGCCCGGGCTCGACAAGCTCGACCTGGAGGGCGACGAGGCCACCGGGGCGCGGCTGGTCCGGCGGGCCCTGGAGGAGCCGATCAAGCAGATCGCCGAGAACGCCGGCATGGAGGGCGGCGTGGTCGTGGAGAAGGTTCGGACCCTGGACGCGGGGTGGGGCCTGAACGCGGAGAGCGCCGACTACGTCGACATGTTCAAGGCCGGCATCGTCGACGCCACCAAGGTGACGCGGTCCGCGCTCCAGAACGCGGCCTCGATCGCGGCGCTGTTCCTCACCACGGAGGCCGTGGTGGCGGAGAAGCCGGAGAAGCAGCAGGCCACGCCACCGATGCCCGGCGGCGGGGACATGGACTTCTAGCTCGGCACGCGCGGGGGCCGGCGTCTCGGCCTTCGGGGACAAGAGGTGTCCCCTCCGGCCGAGCCGCCGGCCTTCGTCCACGCACTCACAATCGGTCGGCTGGCCCGCCGTACAATCCGGTCGTGGCGAAGGGGCGGTTCCATCTGACGCTACCCGGCGATCTCGTGGGGGAGCCGATCATCCACACGCTCGGATCCGACTTCGGCGTGGTGACGACGATCCGACGGGCCAGCCTCGAGGAGGGCTCTGGCTGGGTGATCCTGGAGATGGACGGGACCGACGAGTCCGTGGATGACGCGGTCTCGTGGCTCCGGGAGCGTGGGGTGATCGTGGACCGGCTCGAGAAGGCGCCGGGCGGGTGAGCCGGGGCCGGATCCTGCTGATCGACCATCGGCCCGAGCACATGCGGCAGCCGGTGCTGCGCCTTCAGCTTGAGGGCTACGACGTGGCCGAGGCCTCAACAGCGGAGGACGGGCTGGCCATGTTGCGCCAGGACGGGTACGACCTGGTGCTCCTCGACGCCGAGCTCCCCGGCACCGACGGGTGGGCGGTACTGAAGGAGATCCGCGAGGATGACGACCTCGCCGAAACCAGGGTCATCATCTTCATGGCCGGGCAGGGCGAGACCGGGAAGCTCGGCCTCTACCCGGTCGAGGGGGAGCTCCGGCGCCCGTTCCCGATCGGCGAGCTGCTGGCGAAGGTTCGGACGGCGCTCGGCGAGCGCTAGTCCTCGTCCTCCTCGAGGTCGTCGTTCCGCTTCATCTCGTCGATCTCGGCGCGAACCTTGTCCTTCGTCTCCCAGGACTCGCTCGACTGCGCCAGGATCTTGGGCGCCCCCTTGCCGGTCTCCACGTACTGCCAGGTCCAGCTGCCTCCCCGGGTGATCTTCCACCGCTTCGGCA
>CALAEC010000181.1 GCA_937890785.1 uncultured Actinomycetes bacterium | reverse complement strand
GTGCTGCTGGGGATCGGGGCCGGATACCTGGCGAGCAAGCTGATGGACAGGGTGACCACCGCATACCAGGATCGGCAGAGCGAGGCTTCGAAGCAGCGGGAGGAGGAGCTCCAAGAGGAGCCCGCCTACGTGAAGGCCGCGGAACGGCTGGCCCAGATCCGGGGCCACGACCTCGACCAGCAGCGAGCCGAACGCCTCGGGCTGAGGCTCCATCGCGGCCTGGGCCTCTCGGGTGGGGTCACCGGCGGACTCTTGGTCGCTCGAGGAATGAATCCCCTGGGCGCCGGACTCGTGGCGGGCCTGGGACTGTGGCTAGTCGTCGACGAGGGGGCGAATGCGCTCTTCGGCTTGACGCCCCCGCCGACCGCTTATCCTCAAGAGACCCACGTTAGGGGACTCGTTGGCCACTTGTCCTACGGGGGCGCCTTGGCGTCCTTCTGGCTCTGGGCAACGCGTTGCTGCTGAGGAGGTAGGAGCGAGGCCTGAGATCCTTTGGGTCGGTGAAGGAGTGACGGTGGCGAGAGTCCTCGTGTTCGACGTGATTGAGACCCTCCTGGATCTCCGACCGCTCCGAGAGCCGTTCGCCCGAGCGTTCGGAGATCCTCCGCCCGTGGGGGAGTGGTTCGCCCGGCTCCTCCACGGCTCGCTGGTGGCTACGGTGACCGACGCTTACGAGGATTTCGGAACCATCGCGGGCCGGGAGCTGAATACCCTCGCGTGGCGGCGAGGTCAGGATCTCTCCGACGACCATCGAGAGGCCATCCTGGGAGCGCTCCGCCGACTTCCGCCCCATCCCGAGGTCCTGGCTGCCCTCAGCCGCCTCCGGGCGGCCGGGTTCCCCCTGACCACGCTGACGAACTCCTCGGGAGAGGCGGCACGGACGCAGCTCGACTACGCCGGCCTGGCCGGGCTGTTTGATCGGATCCTTTCGGTGGAGGAGGTCCGCCGCTACAAGCCCGCACCGGAGCCCTATCTCATGGCGGCGGAACAGCTGGGGGCGCGACCGTCAGACATGCGGATGGTGGCCGC
>CALAEC010000180.1 GCA_937890785.1 uncultured Actinomycetes bacterium | reverse complement strand
CGAGTGCTAACCGACGCACAGGAGGGGAGCCAAGCTATGGCCAAGGGAGCGTTCACCCTGGAGCCCCTGGACGACCGGATCGTGGTCAAGCCGGGCGAGGAAGAGGAGACCACCGTGTCGGGAATCGTGATCCCGGACACGGCGAAGGAGAAGCCCCAGGAGGGCGAGGTCGTGGCGGTGGGGCCGGGCCGGTTCGAGGACGGAAGTCGGGTCCCCATGGACGTCAAGGTCGGCGACCGGGTGCTGTACTCGAAGTACGGCGGCACCGAGGTCAAGGTGGAAGGCGAGGAGTACCTGGTCCTGTCGGCCCGGGACGTCCTGGCCATCGTCAAGAAGTAGCGGGGCGCCGTCGCCGACGGCCCCGGAAGGAGTCGCGCATGCCAGCCAAGATGCTGAAGTTCGACGAGGACGCCCGACGGGCCCTCGAGCGCGGCGTCGACAAGCTCGCCGACGCCGTGGCCATCACCCTCGGCCCCAAGGGTCGGAACGTGGTGCTGGACAAGAAGTGGGGGGCGCCAACGGTCACCAACGACGGCGTCACCATCGCCAAGGAGGTCGAGCTGGAGGACCCGTGGGAGGACCTCGGGGCCCAGCTCACCAAGGAGGTGGCCACCAAGACGAACGACGTGGCCGGTGACGGCACCACCACGGCCACGGTGTTGGCCCGAGCCATGGTCAAGCACGGCATGAGGAACGTGGCCGCGGGGGCCAACCCGATGGCCCTGAAGCGGGGGATCGAGAAGGCTGTGGAGGCCGCGGTCGAGTCGATCCAGAAGCGGTCTCGCGACGTCGAGGGCAAGGAGGAGATCGCCCACGTGGCCGCGATCTCGGCGGCCGATCCGGAGATCGGCGAGGTGATCGCCGAGGCCCTCGACAAGGTGGGCAAGGACGGCGTGGTGACGGTCGAGGAGGGGCAGACCTTCGGCATGGAGCTCGAGTTCGTGGAGGGGATGCAGTTCGACAAGGGCTACATCTCGCCGTACTTCGTCACCGACCAGGAACGGATGGAGACGGTCCTCGAGGACCCGTACATCCTTCTGAACCAGGGCAAGATCTCCAGCGTCCAGGACCTGCTTCCGGTGTTGGAGAAGGTGGCCCAGAGCGGGAAGGCCCTCGTGCTGATCGCCGAGGACGTCGAGGGCGAGGCCCTGGCCACCCTCGTCGTCAACAAGATCCGGGGCACGTTCTCCGCGGTGGCGGTGAAGGCTCCGGGCTTCGGCGACCGTCGCAAGGCCATGCTCCAGGACATGGCCATCCTCACCGGCGCCCAGGTCGTGTCAGAGGAGATCGGCGCCAAGCTCGAGAACGTCACGCTGGACATGCTCGGCCGGGCACGGCGCGTGGTGGTCACCAAGGACGACACCACGATCGTCGAGGGCGCCGGTGACCAGTCCGAGATCCAGGGCCGGATCAACCAGATCAAGACCGAGATCGACAACACCGACTCGGACTGGGACCGGGAGAAGCTCCAGGAGCGGCTGGCCAAGCTGGCCGGGGGCGTGGCCCTGATCCGGGTGGGCGCGGCCACCGAGGTCGAGCTGAAGGAGAAGAAGCACCGGATCGAGGACGCTCTGTCGGCGACCCGGGCCGCCGTCGAGGAGGGCATCGTCCCCGGCGGTGGTGTCACCCTGATCCGGGCCGAAGAGAGCCTGGACGCCCTGAAGCTCCAGGGCGACGAGGCCACCGGCGCGCGGATCGTTCGGTCCGCCCTCAGCGAGCCGGCCCGGCTGATCGCCCACAACGCGGGCCACGAGGGAGCGGTGGTCGTCGAGCGGATCCGGGCCGAGAAGGAGGCGACCGGCTTCGATGCGGCCCGAGCCGAGTGGGTGGACCTGATGAAGGCGGGCATCGTGGACCCGGCCAAGGTCACACGTTCGGCCCTCCAGAACGCCGCCTCGATCGCCGCGCTCGTGCTGACCACCGAGAGCGCCGTGGTGGAGAAGCCCGAGGAAGAAGACGAGGCCGCAGCCGCCGGCGGCGGCCACATGCACTGACCTCAGAACGACAGCGGGGGCCGACCCGGGGCCCCCGCTTCGTTCTCTACGGCGGGGGCACCTCCACGCCGGCCCGGGCGATCCCCCACAGGAACGCAGCCGCGAGCGCCCACGAGCCGATGGCGAGCGTCCACCAGGGCCACGCCGCCGCGGCGTCCGGCGGCCCGAAGGCCGCCTCGAGCGTGGCCACGATGGCGGCCCCGGCGTTGAGGACCACGAACGCCCAGCACCACCACCACAGCTCCTCGACCCGGTGGCCGACCAGCACCATGAGCAGCGCCAGGGTGACCGAGGCCACCCCGGCCAGCCGGTGGATCGCGGTGTCGGGTGACGGAGGCTGTGCCAGGAGGTCCTCGAAGAGCCATCCCGGGGCTGCGGCCAGGCCTACCCCCACGACCGCCGAGAGCAGCGCGTCGAGGTACAGGACCCGGCGGAGGGTGGTCACGGCGGGTGTGTACCATACCGCGCGTGGCTGACGGACCACGTGTGGCGATCATCGGGCTGGATTGCGCCACGCCGGCGCTGCTGTTCGACCGCTACGCCGCCGTGATGCCGAACGTCCGGTCGTTGATGGAGGGGAGCCTCCACGGCGACCTGGCCAGCATCACGCCCCCGATCACCGTCCCCGCGTGGGCCTGCGCCATGACCGGCAAGACGCCCGGCCAGCTGGGGATCTACGGCTTCCGCAACCGCAAGGACACCTCGTACCAGGGCCTGGCCATCACCACCTCGCTGGCGGTGAAGGAGCCGGCCGTCTGGGATCTCCTGGGCGAGGCCGGCAAGCGGTCGCTCTTGATCGGCGTGCCGCCCGCGTACCCGGTGCGGCCGGTAGAGGGCTGGCGGGTGTCGTGCTTCCTGACCCCACCCTCGGCCGAGAAGTACACCTGGCCCGAGGACCTGAAGGCCGAGGTCGAGGAGGAGGTCGGCGAGTACATCTTCGACATCCCGAACTTCCGCCGCCAGGGCGCGGACTTCGTCCTCAAGCAGTGCCACGAGATGACGACGCGCCGCTTCCAGCTGGCCCGCCGGCTGGTCCGGAACAAGCCCTGGGACCTGTTCATGATGGTGGAGATGGGGCTGGACCGGCTCCACCACGTGTTCTGGCAGTACAGCGACCCGGCCCATCCGAAGTACGAGCCCGGGAACCCGTTCGAGTCCGCGTTCGAGGACTACTACCGGATGCTCGACTCCGAGATCGGCTCGCTGCTCGAGGCGCTTCCCGACGACGCCGTGACGATCCTGATGTCGGACCACGGCGCGCGGGCCATGACCGGAGGGGTGTGCTTCAACGACTGGCTGATCCGCGAGGACTACCTGGCGCTCACCGAGCCCGTGAGCGAGCGCACCGCGATCGGGGACGCCCCCGTCGACTGGGGCCGCACCGTGGCCTGGGGGGACGGCGGCTACTACGGGCGGCTGTTCCTCAACGTGCAGGGCCGCGAGCCGCAGGGCGTGGTGGAGCCGGCTCGGTACGAGGAGACCCGCGACGAGCTGGCCCGCCGCCTGGAGGCCATGGACGGCCCCGACGGCCGCCCGCTGGGGACCAGGGTGATCAAGCCGCAGGACGTGTACCCAGACGTCCAGGGGGTGGCCCCCGACCTGATCGTGTACTTCGGCGACCTCGAGTGGCGCTCGGTGGGCACCGTGAACATGGAAGGTGGGGAGATCTTCACGTACGAGAACGACACGGGCCCCGACGGCGCGAACCACGACAAGACCGGCGTCTTCGTGCTGCGCGGTCTGCCCGACCAGCCCACCGGCGAGCGTGAGGGCCTCAACCTCGTCGACGTGGGCCCCACCGTGATGAAGCTCTTCGGCGTCCCGGAGCCGGAGGGCGTCCAGGGGCGGTCGATCCTGTGAGCGAGGTCGAGGCCCACTGGATCACGACCAGCAAGCACTTCGGCCCCGAGCCGGCGCCCGGCGGCTTCGCGGTGTGGTTCACCGGCCTGTCGGGCTCGGGGAAGTCCACGCTGGCCGAGCTGCTGGTCGAGGTGTTGGAGCAGCGGGGGCACCGCTACGAGCTGCTCGACGGAGACGTGGTCCGCACGCACCTTTCGAAGGGCCTGGGGTTCTCCAAGGAGGACCGCGACACCAACATCCTGCGGATCGGATGGGTCGCGGAGCGCCTGACGTACCACGGAGCCGCGGCGGTCTGTTCGGCCATCTCGCCGTACCGCGAGGCCCGCGACCGGGTTCGGGCCGGCATCCCGCGGTTCGTCGAGGTGTACACGAAGTGCTCGGTCGAGGAGTGTGCTCGCCGCGACGTGAAGGGCCTGTACCAGAAGGCCTTCGCCGGCGAGATCACCGGGTTCACCGGGGTCGACGATCCGTACGAGGAGCCGCTCGAGCCCGAGGTGGTTGTGGACACCGAGCGGCTCAGCCCCCGGGAGTGTCTCGACATCATCGTGGCCAGGCTCGAGGAGCTCGGCTACCTGGCACCCGCCGCCTGAGCGGCCCTAGAGCTCGATCCGTTCGGCGAAGACGATCAATCGGAGGGCCGCGGAAAACCTCGGGGTGCAGGTGGTCAGCACGAGCGACGGATCCCCGTCGTCGCGGAGCACCCATCCCTCGCTGGGGAGGACGTCGCGAGTCTGGGTGACCTCGTACCGGAACGCCCCCTCTTCGGTGACGAGCCGGATCTCGTCGCCGGGCCGGACCTGATCGAGGTCCCAGAACGGCGCGCCGTACGTGGTTCGGTGCCCGGCGATGCCCACCCGGCCCTCCGGGTCCCAGGGGTCCGCGGTGCGGAGGTAGTGGCCGGGGCCGGCCTTGAGGTCCTCCACCTCAACCCCCTGGACGACGACCTCGTTCACGCCGATCGAGGGGATCCGCAGGATCGCGTAGGCCTGGCCGGGAAGGACGATGCCGGGCCGGTAGCGCGGGTCCTCGCCTTCCACCCGGGCCTCGAACTGCTCGAACAGACGGTCCTGGGCGCGGTCGTAATAGATCCCCGTCCCCCACAGCAGCCACAGGATGTAGGCGCCGACGATGAACGCCGCGGTCAGGAGGATCCTGCCGATCAGCCGGAGGATCCACCCGGGCCGGCGCCGGGTTCGGGTCGGGGGCGCCGAGGGGACCTGCTCCATGGTGCGAACCCGAGGCTCCATGGACCGAGGATATCCGGTCCGTTCGCCTCGTGGCATTGAAGGCCGTGGGAACCGATGGTACCGTCGGTGGATGGAGATCGAGATCGGCATCGGCAAGACCGCCAGGCGCGGCTACGGATTCGACGACGTCGCCATCGTCCCGTCGAGACGAACCCGCGACCCGGCCGATGTGGAGGTCTCCTGGGAGCTCGATGCCTGGCGGTTCGAGCTACCCCTCATGGCTTCGGCCATGGACGCCGTGGTCTCGCCGGCCACGGCCATCGAGATCGGTCGCCTGGGCGGTCTCGCCGTCCTGAACCTCGAGGGGCTCCAGACGCGCTACGAGGATCCCGAGCCGGTGTTCGACGAGATCGCCGGCCTGTCCGAGGAGAAGGCCACCCGGCGGATGCAGGAGCTGTACCGCGAGCCGATCAAGGAGGAGCTGGTGGTCCGGCGGATCCGCGAGATCCGCGAGGGCGGAGTGACTGCGGCAGCGTCGCTGACGCCCCAGCGGGTGCGGCAGTACGCGCCGCTGGTGCTCGAGGCCGAGCTGGACCTGCTGGTGATCCAGGGCACGGTGGTCTCCGCCGAGCACGTGTCCACCCGGTCGGAGCCGCTGAACCTGAAGGAGTTCATCGCCCGGTTCGAGATCCCGGTCGTGGTGGGGGGATGCGCCTCGTACCAGACCGCCCTGCACCTCATGCGCACCGGCGCGGTGGGGGTCCTGGTCGGGGTGGGGCCGGGCGCGGCGTGCACCACTCGAGGCGTCCTCGGGGTGGGCGTCCCTCAGGCCACCGCCATCGCCGACGCCGCCGGCGCTCGGATGGAGCACCTCCGTGAGACCGGCCGGTACGTGCACGTCATCGCCGACGGCGGCATGCGCACCGGCGGCGACATCGCCAAGGCCATCGCCTGCGGCGCCGACGCGGTGA
>CALAEC010000179.1 GCA_937890785.1 uncultured Actinomycetes bacterium | reverse complement strand
GGGCGCAGGCTCGATGATCGTTGATCCTGTGGCGGCCGCGGAAGGAACCCCTGCTGTCCCCGAAGCCGGCGCCGAGGGCTCTCCTGGCCGGGCCGCGGGCTCGCCAGTGGCGGGCTCGACATCGAGATCGAGTTCGTGGAGGTCGATCAGGGCCTCGTCGCTGGCCACCCACTCCCACACGCCCTCGGTGGTGATCGCCGGCGGCGGCTCCAGGCCGGCCGGCCTGGCGGCCTCGGGACCGAGGAGCTCACCGAAGATGGCCGAGTCGAGGACGTCTTCGTCCTCCCAGATCCACCGCCACAGCTCGTCAGAGGTTTTCACCGATATAGCCCCGCCTTGTCGATGTAGGTCTTCACGCCCTCAGGTACGAGGTATCGGACGGGACGGCCCTCGGCTACACGTTCTCGGACATCTGTTGAGGAAATCGCCAGGGCCGGAACGGACATTACGGACACATTGGGGTGCCTGGAGGGAGCCTCGGCCTCGAACCTGGCGATGTCGTAGCCCGGCCGGGTGGCGGCGATGAAGTGCGCCAGGCCGAGGACCTCCTCGGGATCCTTCCAGTGGAAGATCTCCAGGGTCGCGTCCGCGCCGGTGATGAAGAAGAGCTCCGTGCCCTCCCCCTCATGCTGCCGCAGGGTTTCGAGGGTGTCCCGCGTGTAGGTCGGTCCGGCCCGGTCGATCTCCAGCCGGGACACGCTGAAGTGGGGGTTGCTGGCGGTGGCAATGACCGTCATCAGGTAACGGTCCTCCGCCGGGGTGACCACGCGATCCTCCTTCATCCACGGTTCGCCGGTCGGGATGAACACGACCTCATCGAGCTCGAACTGCCAGAAGGCGCCCTCGGCGGTCACCAGGTGTCCGTAGTGGATGGGATCGAACGTCCCCCCCATCACCCCGAGTCGCCGCTGTGTCACCGATGAATTGTAATGTCCAGACTTGTCGTTCTCTGTGGATTTCGAGGGGGACGGCCGAACGACCGGCTTGAGCGAACCGGGCCTGCCGGTGTATCCATACTGCGGGGAGAAATGAGCCTGCTACGCCGCCGAGACTTCCTGCTGATCTTCGGGGCGTTCGCCCTCTCGGCACTGGGCGACTACGTCGCGTTAATCACGCTGACCCTCCGGGTCCAGGAGACCACCGGGTCAGGATGGGCCGTGGCGGCCCTCCTGCTCACGGGGCTGGTACCGCCCGTGCTCCTGGCACCGGTGGCAGGGCTCCTGGTCGACCGGCTGGAGACGGTCCGGGTCCTGGTCGTCACGGCGCTGCTGCAGGCGGCGGTGGCCGCGGCCATGGCCTTGACGCCGGAGGTGTTCCCGACCCTGGGTCTGTCGTTCCTCCTGGGGGTCGGGCTCGCCGTCACCCAGCCGGCGCTGTTCGCCCTCCTTCCCCGCGCGGTCGGGGAGGACCGGACCACGCAGGCCAACGCCTTCCTCGAGGTGGCCCGGTGGGGAGGCGCCGCGGCGGGGCCCGTCCTGGCCGCGGTGTTGTCCGAGACGTTCGGGGCCGGTTCGACGCTGCTGGCGAACGCCGGCACGTTCGTCGCCGTGGCCGTGCTGGTGTCGATGCTTCGGGTTCGCCGCCGCCCCGAACCGCAGCCGGAAGGCGCCCCCGCCCCGAGGGGACAGGCCCGGGAGGGGCTGGTGTTCATCGCCCGGGAGCCGCTTCTGCGGTTGGTGGTCCCGATGGTCGGCCTCATGGTGGTGTTCGCGGCCGCGGACAACGTGGCCGAGGTGTTCTTCGCCAAGGACGTCCTCAGCGCCGGCGACACCGGCTACGGGGTGCTGATCACGACGTGGACGATCGGGATGGTGATGGGTTCCACGGCCGCTGGGCGGTTCCTCACCCCGGCCCAGCTGGCCCCGGCGGTGGTGATCCTCCCGATCATCGGAGGCGCCGCCGTGGTCGTGGCCGCGACGGGGGCCATCTATCCGTTGGCCGTGGCCATGTTCCTCGTCGGCGGCTTCGCCAACGGCGTCGAGCTCGTCGGCATGCGGAGCCTCCTGCACCGCCGGGTTCCCGACCGCCTCCGCGGGCGGGCGTTCTCCCTCTACTTCGGGATGGTCCAGGCGGCCCAGATCGTGGCCCTGGGCGTCAGTGGCGGCCTGGTGGAGGCGGCCGGAGCCCGGATGACCATGGTGATCGCCGGGGCCGGAACCGCCGCCGTGGGCGTGGTGGGGACGTTCCTGTTCGCGCGGATCCCCTCGGGCGAGCGGCGTACCACGGAGCCTGCGTCCGTGCCGCCCTGGGTCCCTGCCTAGGGCGTTTCCCCGGTCAGCTCGGCCGTCCACTCACGGAGCCGGGGGAGGTGCTCGTCGTGATGCTCGTGCGCGGACTCGCGGAACCATAGATCGGCGACCTCGTCGATCCGGTCCCGGGGGATGCGGTCCCACTCGTCGAGCATCCGCGCCCGCGAAGCGTGAAGCTCCGCCCACACCGTGTCGAGGTCGATGTCCCGCCAGATCTCCCACCACTCCCGGTTGAGCTCCTCGACGTCGTGGTCCCAGCTCGAATAGGACCCGCTCCGGAGCTGCTCCAGGACGCGGGCGGCCTCGGCCATCCAGCAGCCCAGGTGGGCCATGAGGTCCTTGACCGACCAATCCTGGTAGTAGCCCACCTCGCCGATCTGCTCCCTCGACAACTGCCTGATGAGCGAGCGGAGCTCGGCCCAGGCCCGATCCTCGAGCTCGATCAGCTCACGCTTACGGTCGGTCATGGCTCGTCCTCGGGGATGTACTCGAAGGGGCGTCCGGCGATCACGACCTCGTCACCACGGCGGGCCCCTTCGCCCTCTAGCCGGCGCTCCACGCCGAGCCGGCGGAGCCGCCCCTGCAGCTCGACGACCTCGCGGGGATCCTCGAGGTCCGCGTCCCGCACCCACCGCTCCACCGTCCGCCCCTCGACCCGGTACCGCCCGGCACCGACCTTCCGGACGGTGAAGGCCTCCCGGCCGGGGCGAAGGACCACCGTGGCCCGCCGCTCGGGCGGGGGCGCGGCCGCGGCCAGCGACGTCAGCCGCTCGGCCAACCCCTCGATCCCCTCCCCCGTGATCCCCGAGACCATGATCTGGTCCGGGTCCACGCGCGGCGGGGCCTCGACGAGGTCGGCCTTGGTCACGACCACCACGGAGGGCCGCCGGGCCAGGTCTGGATCGTACGCCTCGACCTCGGCCCGGACCGTGGCCACGTCGGCGGCGGGGTCGGGCGACGACGCATCGATCACATAGGCCAGCACGCGGCACCGCGACACGTGCCGGAGGAACCGGTGGCCGAGCCCTTTTCCCTCGCTGGCCCCCTCGATGAGACCCGGCACGTCCGCGAGAACCAGCCGACGCTCGCCGTCGTCGGCCACGCCGAGGTTCGGGGCCAGCGTGGTGAACGGATAATCGGCCACCTTCGGCCGGGCCGCGGTCAGCCGCGACAGCAGCGTCGACTTGCCGGCGTTCGGCAACCCCACCAGGCCGATGTCGGCCACGAGCCGGAGCTCCAGCTCGACCCGATGCTCCTCGCCGGGCTCCCCGGCCTCGGCCGTCCGCGGCGCTCGGTCGCGCGCCGATGCCAGCGAGGCGTTGCCCCGGCCTCCGCGGCCGCCCCGGGCCACCACCGCCCGGGCGTCCGGCCCGACCAGGTCGGCAACCGGGCCGCGCTCGTCTGCCACCACGGTGCCGTCCGGAACGCGAAGCACCACGTCGTCACCGTCTGCTCCCCGGCGCTTCGCGCTGCGCCCCGGCTGGCCGTCCGGAGCCTGCTGATGCGGGTGCATGGCGATCCAGGACAGGTCGTACACGTCGGAGGAAACCTCCAGGATCACATCGCCACCCTTGCCGCCGTCGCCCCCGTCTGGTCCGCCTCGAGGGACGTGGGCCTCGCGCCGGAACGACGCGGCTCCGTCCCCTCCGCGGCCGCCCCGGACTTCGATCACGGCCTCGTCGACGAAGGTGGCCATTTCGGCGAGTATAGGTTTCGGCATGGGACCCGAGCCGCGTGTGGTGTGGCTCATCCGGCCGGGAAGTCCCGAGGCCGCCCGAGGCCGGCTCTCCGTGGAGCGCCACGCGCTCACGTTCACCGGCGATGGCGAGGAGGAGCCGCTCCCGATCCCGCTGAACCGCGTTCGCCGGGTGCGCCGTCGACGCGGGGCCCCGATCCTCGAGGTCGAGTATACGGACGCCCGCGCCGAGCTCTCCCGGGTGTTCCTGTTCTTCGTCGAGCCGCCCCCGCTGCCACGGACCAGCGGCCGCAGCTGGATCCTCCCCACCCGGGGGATGCAGCGGGCGGCCTCGGCGGTGGGCCTCCGCAGCGCGGCGCGAGCCCTGCGGTCCGAGATCGACGAGTGGGTAGAGGCGATCCGGGCGGCTTCCGGCTAGCCGGCGAACACGTCGAGGCCACGGCCACCGCGCAGGGCCGCCGCGACGGCCAGCGTCACCGAAAGCGCCCCCAGGATCGCCGGGGCGGCCACCCACTGTGGTCCCAGGAGCGCTCGGTGGGCCAACCCGTCCAGGACGCCAAGGATCGCGGCGAACGCCGCCAGCGGCAGGCCGAGGTACCACGGTGCCATCGAGGCGAACACGAACGCCAGCACGATGAACGTGACGATCCAGAGCCGCTCAAGGAGTGCCCGGGCGCGAGAGCCCGGCTGGGTCACAGCGAGCCGGTCAGGCCGAGTCGATCGAGACCAGACGCCGGCCCCGGGAGGTGTGGAACCGGACCACGCCGGGCACCCTGGCGAACAGGGTGTCGTCGCCGCCCCGGGACACCCCGGTCCCAGGATGGATGCGGGTGCCCCGCTGGCGCACGATGATCGAGCCGGCCTTGACGGTCGAGCCGGCGAAAGCCTTCACGCCGAGCCGCTTGGACTCGCTGTCCCGGCCGTTCCGGGACGCCGCCGCTCCCTTCTTGTGCGCCATGAGGGCCCAGGATACCAGCCTCAGGTCGCCTTCTTGCGGCTGGTGGTCCGCTTCGCCGTGGTCTTCTTGGCGGTCGTCTTCTTCGCCGCGGCGGGCTTCTTGGCCGCCGTCTTCTTCGCCGCGGTCTTCCGGGCGGGCGTCTTTGTGGCGGCGGTCTTCTTCGCCGGGGCCGCCTCGGCCTCCTCCTCGGGGGCCGTTGCCTTAACCTGTGGGCTCAGCCGGACCTCCTCGACCTCGAGCAGCGTCATCAGCTGGCGGTGGCCCTGGGTCCTTCGGTACCCGCTCTTCGGCCGGTACTTGAAGACCCGGACCTTGTCGCCCTTCTTGTCGCCGAGGAGCTTCGCCGTGACCCGGGCCTTCGACAGGCCCTTCCCGTGGTGGGCTTTGCCGTCGTCGTCGACGATCAGGACCGGCTCGAACTCGACCGAGGATCCCGGGTCGACCTTCATGAGCTCGACCTCGATCACGTCGCCCGGGGCGACCCGCTCCTGTTTCCCTCCGACCTTGATCACGGCGTACATCCGGCCCTCCTGGTCAGGTCACGTCGTGGGTGAGCAAGATACCCCGGCCCTCGCACGTCGGGCACGGCTCCGAGAACGCCTCCAGCAGCCCGGCGGAGACCTTCTTCCGGGTTATCTCGAGGAGTCCCAACGGGGTGATGTCGAACACCTGGGAGCGGGTCTTGTCCCTGGCCAGGGCCTCCTGGAACGTCCGGATCACGTGGTTGCGGTTTCGCTCGAACAGCATGTCGATGAAGTCGATGACGATGATCCCGCCGATGTCCCGGAGCCGGAGCTGCCGGGCGATCTCCTGGGCGGCCTCGAGGTTCGTGCCGACCACGGTCTCCTCGAGGTTCGACTTCCCGACGTGCTTGCCGGTGTTGACATCGATCACCGTCATGGCTTCGGTCCGGTCGATGATCAGGTAGCCGCCCGAGGGCAGCCACACCTTCCGCTCGAGGGCCTTGTGGATCTGCTCGGCGATGTGGAACTCCTCGAACAGGGGCAGGGATCCCTCGTGGAGCCGAAGCCGGTCGACCAGCTCTGGGGCCACGTCGCGGAGATACGCCGACACCCGCTCGTACACCTCAGGCGAGTCGGTGACGATCTCCCGGAACTCCGCGGGCGAGAACACGTCGCGGACCACCCGCTCCTCCAGGTCGGGCTCCTCGTACAGAGCCTTGGGGGCTCGGCCCCGGCGGGCCTTGCGGCGAACCTGCTCCCAGGTCTTCTTGAGCCGGTCGAGGTCTCCGGCCAGATCCTCCTCGCTGGCCCCCTCGGCCGCCGTGCGGACGATCACGCCGGCCTCGGATGGACGAACCTTCTTCAGGATCTTCCGCAGCCGCTCCCGCTCCGAGTCCGACACCCGCCGGCTGATCCCCGACGCTCCCCCGTCCGGCACGTAGACCAGGTACCGACCGGGAAGGCTGATCTGCGCGGTCAGACGGGCGCCCTTCCCGCGGAGCGGATCCTTCGTCACCTGGACGATCACCGACTGGCCGGGCTTCAGCGCCTGCTCGATGCGGCGGTCGCCCTGCTCCACGTCCTCGTCGTACGACACCTCGCCGGCGTACAGCACCGCGTTCCGTCCCCGGCCCACGTCGACGAAGGCGGCCTCCATGCCGGGGAGCACGTTCTGGACCCTTCCGAGGTAGATGTTGCCGACCATCGATCGAGCCCCGGTCCTGGTGACGTAGTGCTCGACGAGCTCGCGGTCCTCGATCACGGCGATCTGCAGTCGCTCCGCGTGCTCGGTCATGAGCATCGTCTTGTCGGTCCGGCGCGCCGCGTGCACCTGCGGCCGGCGGCGGCGGCGATCACCGGCGCTGCGCCGGGCCGCCCGCGACGTCCTGGTAGGGGCTCCTCGGCCACTCTCCTCGCGCTTCTCGCGTCGCGGGGCCGGCGCGGGCGCCGCGGCCTCGGCCTCCGCGGTCACCGCCTGGGCCGCTCCGGAGGACTTCCGCCGGCGCCGTCGGCGCCGGCTCCGCGACGCCGGCTTCGAGCCGTCGGGTTCGGAGGGCTCCGCCGCCGTGGTGGCCTCGGCCACGGCCTGCGTGCCGGTGTCCTCCGGGCTCGCCGCAGGCTTCGAGGAGCGGCGGCGAGACCTGGAGCGCGAGCGTCCCTGGCTCTTCTTCGCAGGGGCGGTAGCCTGTGCGCTGCCGGCGCCGTCGGTCTCGGCGTCGGGCGCCGCCTTGGGGGAGCCGGCCTCCTCAGCCGGGCCGTTCGACTGCTTCTTCGTGCCCGAGCTTCGTCCGCGACCGCGGCTTCCCCGCCGGCGGCGGCGGGTGCGCGGTCGCGCTTCGGTGGACCCCTCCTCGGCCTGCCCGGCCTGGGGGTCCGATGCTTCCTCGGTCATGCCACGTTCCTTTCCGCCCCGAAGGGCTCCCTTCCGGCCGACGAACGGGGCCTCCGGCGTCGCTCGCGGCGACGCGGGCCTCCATCGTCACGGCCGGCACGTCCTGGTTCCCGGCAGGCACACCCACGATGTCCTCGAACGAGGGTTCGATCGAGAGGGCCGTCGCAGGCCCCGCGAGGGGCCCGGTTGATCGGTGGGCGGTGGCCGGGAGCACTGCATCAAGGATAGCAGGGGGCCTGCCCGGCCCGGCTCACTTGAACCGGCGCATGTGGACGTTCAGGAGCAGTCCCACCGCGGCCCAGTTTGTCAGCATCGAGGTCCCTCCGTAGGACACCAGGGGGAGCGGGATGCCGGTGACCGGCATGATCCCCATGGTCATCCCGACGTTGACGACCACCTGGAACGCCAGCATCGTCACGATGCCGGTGGCCAGCAGGGTCCCGAAGGTGTCACGCGACAGCAGAGCGATCCGGAACCCCCGCCACAGGAGGACGGCGAACAACGCCAACAGCAGGATCGCTCCCACGAACCCCAGCTCCTCCCCCACCACCGTGAACACGAAGTCGGTGTGCTGCTCGGGCACGAAGTCAAGGTTCGTCTGGGTCCCGTTGAGGTACCCCCGCCCGAAGAGGCCGCCCGAGCCGATGGCGATCTCGGCCTGCTGGAGGTTGTACCCGGCCACCAGCGGGTCGGCCGCGGGGTCGAGGAAGCTCCGGAGCCGGGCGATCTGATACTCCTTCACGATCCCGAGGTGGAACGCGATGATCGCCCCGAAGACGGCCACCCCCAGCAAGATCACGATGTGGCGGAGCCGCGCCCCCGCCACCACCAGCGACGCGATCAGCACCGCAGCGAACACCATCATCGTCCCCACGTCGGGCTGGAGGAAGATCAGGGCTATGGGCGCGGCCGCGATCCCCGCGGCTCGCCACACGTGCTCCAGCCGAACCTCGCGGAGCTCGGAGAGGTAGGCCGCGAGCATCGCCACCACGGTGAGCTTGGCGATCTCGGCCGGCTGGAACTGGAAGCCGAAGAGCGAGATCCACCGCTGCGCGCCGGCGGTCTCGTCGCCGATGGGGGTCAGCACCAGTAGGAGCGCGAACAGCAGCACCCCGAAGACGATGCCCGAGTACACCTTGACCAGCCGGTAGTCGAAGGTGGCCACGATGGCCATGACCACCACGCCCAGCATCAGGAACGCGATCTGCTTCTTCAGGTAGAAGCCCGGGTCCTCGCCGAGGGTCCGCAGGCTCTGCTGGGTGGCGGAGAACACCATGAACAGCCCGAACAGGGCCAACCCGAGCGCCACCGCGATCAGCGCCGGGTCGAGGTGGCGGAGGGGGCCCTCCCGGCTGGCCCAGCGGCCCATCGTGAGCTCCATCAGTCCGTCACCTGCTCGCTGATCTGGAAGGCCCCGGGCTCGAGGTGAAGCAGCCCCTCCAGCACCCGGCGAACGATCGGGGCGGCGACCTGGGAGCCGTGGCCGCCCTCCTCGATGACGGCCACCACCACGAACTGGGGGTCGTCGGCGGGGGCGATCGCCGCGAACCACGAGTGCGGCTGCTTCCCGTGCACCTCGGCCGTGCCGGTCTTGCCGGCAACGGAGATCGACGAGAGCGGGAAGCCGGCGAACGCGCCGGTGGCGGTGCCGGCCGGGGAGGAGACCACGCCCCGCAGGGCGTTCATGATCGCCGCGAGCTGGGGCCGGCGCAGGGGCACCCGGCCGATCTGCTCGCCCTCGAACCGGCGGACGGGCGTCCCGTCGGGCCGCTGGACCCGGAGCGCCACCTGCGGACGGTACAGCGTGCCGCCGTTGGCGAGCGCCCCGTATCCCACCGCAAGCTGGAGCGGCGTGACCAGCAGGTCCCCCTGGCCGATCGACATATTGATGTTGTCGCCGGGGAGCCAGGTCGGCTCGGGGAACAGGTTCGGGTAGGCGGCGTTGATGTCCTGCTTCCAGCTGGCGTCGGGCACCCGCCCGGAGGCCTCGCCGGGGACGTCGATCCCGCTGAGATCGCCGAAGCCCCACCGCCGCAGGTGGTGCTGCATCAGATCGCCGCGCGGCCCGCGCTCGATCCAGAACTTCAGCCCCCAGTTGTAGAACACCGTGTCGCACGAGCGGATCAGGGCATCGGCGAAGGAGATCCCGCCGCGGTCCACGTCCTCCCAGTTGTGGAACACGGTCCCCGAGGTGTCGCCGGGGACGATGAACTCACTCGGGCACGGGTAGAAGCCTTCCGACCGCGCGTAGCCGGCCTTCATCGCCGCGGCGGCCACGAACGGCTTGAACGTGGATCCGGCCGGGTACTGTCCGGCGATGGCGCGGTTCGACAGCGGGAAGTTCGAGCTCGGCCGGCGGAGCACGTCGAACTCCCTCTGGGTGAGGCCGTCGGCGAACCGCCGCGGGTCGAAGCTCGGATGCGAGGCCATGGCCAGGACGTGCCCGTCGTTCGGGTCGAGCACCACCACCGCCCCGGCCGAGGCCTTGACGTACGTGCCTGTCTCCTCGTCGACCACCGACACGCGGGCCTGGCTCACAGCGTCCTCGAGGGTCTCCTGGGTCAGCTCCTGGATGTCAGCGTCGATCGAGAGCACCAGGTCGTTGCCGGGGACCGGTTCCTCGGCCCCGAGGATCCCCCGGACCTCGCCCTGGGCGTTCACCTCCTGTTTGATGACGCCGTCCGTGCCGCGCAGGAATTGCTCGTACTGCTGCTCGACGCCGCCGCGGCCGACCAGCTGCCCCGGTCGCACGTCGGTGAACGAAGGATCGAGGAGCTCGTCGGGGCTGATCTCGCCGAGGTAGCCGAGGAGGTGCGGCGCCAACAGGCCGCGAACGTACCGGCGCACGCCGACCTCCTCGAACTCCACGCCGGGGAAGTCGTCCGGGTGCTCGGCGATGTAGATAGCGGCGGCCTCAGGTGCACCCTCGAACACCGGCACCGGCTGGTACGGGAGGTAGTCGGGATCGTGGAGCTGCTCGCCGAGCTCGATCGTGCTGGTGTCGAGGAGGTCGGCCAGCCGATCGAGAACCTCCTCCTCGTCCCGCAGCTCATCGCGGTCGATCGTGATCATGATCGTGCGGCGGTTGTCGACCACCGGCTCCCCGTTGCGGTCGAGGATCCGGCCACGCGGCGCCGGATCGGGGATCAGCCGGACAGCGTTCCCCGTGGCCCGCTCCTGGTACTCCTCGGCGGCCAGGACCTGCAGGAACCACAGGCGAGTCACCAGCGCGGCGAACGCGAACGCGATCACCGCGGCGAGGGCCGTCATCCGGCGCCGGCCGTCGCTCATCTCACCACCGGTGCACCTTCTTCGTGCGCGTGGTCTCGGCCACGCGGCGGAGGAGCGGGTACGCCACCGGCGTGAGGATCGCGTTGTACACGGCGGAGAGAACGGCCACGCGCAGGAGGAAGAGCGCGTCGCCGGGCAGCCTTCCCAGGAGGAACGCCACGAACCCGTAGAACAGCACGCCACCGATCGTCCCCACACCGACCAGGATCGTGGGAAGGGCTGGGCTCGGCGTGGTGATGAACTGCCGCACGGTCCCAACTACGTAGCCGAGCACGGTCAGCACCAGCGCGGTGATGCCCTTGGGGTCGTTCAGGAGGAAGTCCTGGGCCATCCCGGCCGAGAACCCCCCGATGGCCCCCGAAGCCGGGCCCTCCAGCATCGCCAGCACCACCGTCACGAGGTACATCAGCTCCGGCTTGGCGCCGCCCAGCTTGATCTGAGCGAAGACCGTCGATTGGAGCAGCAGCGCCGTGACGACGACCGCGATCCACGCCAGCGCGCGTCGCACCGGGCCAGTCTACCCGGGGGCCGTTCAGGTCGAGTCCGCATCCTCGGGAGGCGGCAGGGGCTGCTGGCCGGTGATCACGCCCACGGTGGACAGCCGGGAGAAGTCCACGCGGGGCCGCACCCGCACCTCGAGCGTCAGGTTCGACGGATCCGGCTCGACGCTGTCGACCACCCCAACTTGGATCGAGGGCGGATACACGCCCCCGAGCCCCTCTTCCAGCGAGTAGCCGGACGTCTCCACCGCCTCGCCCGGCTGGACCTCGGTCTCCGCGTCGATCAGCCGGAACAGGAGCGGCTCCTCGCGCTGGCCCTGGAGCACGCCGCGGTCGCCGCTGGCCGACAGCCGGACGCTGACCGCCGAATCCGGATCGAGGATCAGCATCACCTTCGCCGAGCCCGGATAGACGTCGACCACCCGACCGACCAGACCATCCGCGTTGATCACCGGCATGTCCACCGTCACGCCGTCGACGGCGCCCTTGTCGATGATCACCGCCCACTCGAAGTTCCCCGGCGCCTCCGCGGTGACCGTGGCGCCCATCAACGTGAATCCGTGCCGCTCAGACAGGCCGAACAGGCGGCGCAGCTCCGCGTTCTCCCGCCGGAGCGAGTTGACCTCCGCGGCCTCGCGGCGAAGCGCGGCGATCTCCTCGCGGAGGGTCGTGTTCTCCTCGGCCAGCGACCCGGAGCGGAACACGTTGGTGACGAAGGAGCCGATCGGCCGGACCACCGCGGCCACGCCCTCCTGGAGGGGACCCATGACCGCGCCGAGCCCCCGGCCGAGCGTGGCCATCGGTCCGTCGCGCCCACCGCGCGCATCGACGGTGATGGCCACCAGGCTGGCCACGAGCAGCCCGAGGACGAGCAGACGAGTGCTCCGAACTCGTCGGTACGTGGTGGCCATGCCGCCTTACCGGCGGCCCGAGGAGACCAGGACCCGCTTCATCGCCTCGAACTCCTCGAGGCACCGGCCCGATCCGAGCACCACGCAGTACAGCGGATCCTCGGCTACGCCCACCGGCATGCCGGTCTCATGCCTCAGCCGCTCGTGGAGGCCGCGGAGCATGGCGCCGCCCCCGGTCAGGAGGATGCCCTGGTCCATCAGGTCGGCGGCGAGCTCCGGCGGGCACCGGTCCAGGGTGTTCTTGATCGCGTCGATCACCGCGTTCACCGGCTCCTCGATCGCCTTGCGGACCTCCTCGGCGGAGATGTGGATCGTCTTGGGAAGGCCGGTGACCAGATCGCGCCCCTTGATCTCGGCGATCATCTCGTCGGGTGTGGGGAACGCGGAGCCGATCGCCATCTTCAGCGCCTCGGCCGTGCGCTCTCCGAGCACCATCGAGAACTCCTTCTTCGCGTAGGCGATGATGGCCTCGTCGAGCTCGTCGCCGCCGACGCGGACCGAGGTGGCCGTGACGATGCCGCCCATCGAGATCACGGCGACCTCGGTGGTGCCGCCGCCGATGTCGACGACCATCGACCCCACCGGCTCGTGGATCGGCATGCCGGCGCCGATGGCTGCGGCCATCGGCTCCTCGATGATGTACGCCGCCCGCGCACCCGCGGAGATCGTGGCCTCCTCCACGGCTCGCTGCTCGACACCGGTGATGCCGCTCGGCACGCACACGACAACACGGGGCTTCGCGAGGAAGCGCCGGGTGTGCACCTTCTGGATGAAGTACCGGAGCATCTTCTCGGTGACGTCGAAGTCGGCGATCACGCCGTCCTTCAGGGGTCGGACCGCCTGGATGTGGGCGGGGGTGCGGCCGATCATGCGCTTGGCCTCGGTCCCCACGGCCAGGACCTGCTTGTTCTCCGTGTTGATGGCCACCACGGACGGCTCGTTCAGGACGACGCCCTTGCCACGGACATACACGAGGGTATTGGCCGTGCCGAGATCCACGGCCATATCCCGTCCGAGGAGGCCGGTGAGGCCTTCGGCGCGATCGTGGCGGTCGTTGGATTGCTGGGGACTCATGTCATTTTCAGGCCGGCTCTCCCCGAGCGGCATCGACCCTTTCTACAGGACCCTCCCTGGTCCCGCAATGGAGTGTCCGGAACCCTAACGCAATCGTTACCGGACGTCCGCCCCGCTCGGCCCGGCGGCCACCCGAAGGACAGAACCTACCACATGGAAGGTTGTGGCCTGGACGTAACCCAAAGGGGTCGCGTAGGGTCTAACCGATCCAGATGGGCCCTCGTCGTCATCTTCCGTCGCCCGCCCCATCCCGCATGCCTCGGGGAGGCTCGCGGTGAAGGCGGCCGTGTTGTTCCCGGGCCAGGGCTCCCAGTACGCGGGGATGGCCGATCCCTGGGCCGACCACCAGAACGGCCGTGCCGTCCTGGACGAGGCCTCAGCCGTGCTCGGGTACGACGTGATCGAGGCCTGTCGCGACGAGGCCCGCCTGGCCGACACCGCGGTGGTGCAGCCCGCTCTGTTCGCCTGCGATCTGGCAGCCCTGCGGGTGCTCGAGGCCGAGGGCCTCGGGTTCGACATGGCGGCCGGCCACTCGCTCGGCGAGTTCGTCGCGCTGGTAGCCGCGGGCGCCACTGTCCTCGGGCCGACACTCGAGGTCGTGGTCGAGCGCGGCCAGGCCATGCACGACGCCTCCGAGGCCACGCCCGGAGCCATGAGCGCCCTGGTGGGTATCTCCCCCGCCGAGGCAGCCGAGATCGTCAAGACCGCAGGCCGCGGCGACGTGCTGATGGTGGCGAACGAGAACAGCCCCAAGCAGACCGTGGTCTCCGGATCCGTGCCGGCCGTGGAACGGGCCGAGGACCTGGCCCGGAGCCGCAAGGCCCGGGTCGTCCGGCTCAACGTAGCCGGGGCCTTCCACTCATCACTGATGCAGCCGGCCCTCGACCGGGTCCGTGCCGCCGTGGCCCGGCTCGACTTCCGTGAGCCTCGTTACCCGGTCGTGCCGAACGCCAGCGGGCGGCCGACCGCGCAGCCGTCCGCGCTGCGCGACCTACTGTCTCGTCACCTGGTCTCCCCGGTGAAGTGGGAGCGCTCGATCCGAGCCATGGCCGAGGCCGGCGTCAACCTGTTCGTCGAGGCCGGGCCGGGCGAGGTCCTGGCCAAGCTGGCCAAGCGCTGCGCCCCGGGCGTCCGGGCGGTCTCGGTCGGCTCGCCCTCGGAGGCGCGCGCCCTGGCCGAAGACGTGGGGGTCAAGGCTCGATGAGGACCGTCGAGCACGTCGCCGGGCACCGCCCCGTGTGGTTGCGCGTGGTGGTGGCTCCCGGTCCCGGCCGGGTCCGACTGCTGCCGCCGCGGCGGTTCGCCGACGGCCGTGAGCTGGTCGAGCGCGGTCAGCCGGTGGCCCGGCTGGTGCAGGGCAGCAGCGAGATCGACATCCTCTCGCCGGTCGGCGGCCGGGTCTCCTCGGTGCTGGCCCTCGACGGCGAGCCCCTGGTGGCCGGCCAGCCGGTCATGGCCATCGAGCCAGAGGTCGAGCCGACGTCGTGACGTCGGCACGGATCGCGGCGGTCGGCTCCGCGCTGCCCGAGCGCCTGGTGACGAACGACGACCTCTCCCAGCTCGTCGACACGTCCGACGAGTGGATCCGCGACCGCACCGGCATCCGTGCCCGGCGGTTCGCCGGCGAGGGCGAAACGGCCTCCACGCTGGCCTCCGAGGCCGCGGCCCGGTCGCTCGAGGCGGCCGGCGTGGCCCCCTCGGCGGTCGACCTCACGATCGTGGCCACGATCAGCGGGGACCAGCCGATGCCCTCGACGGCGGCGTTCGTCCAGGATCGCCTGGGGCTCACCGGTGGAGCCGTCGACGTCCAGGCCGCCTGCGCCGGCTTCATCTACGGGACCGACCTCGGCGCCGCCCAGATCGGGGTGGGCCGGGCCGAGACCGTGCTGGTCATCGGCACGGAGGTGCTGTCCCGGTTCCTCGACTTCACCGACCGGACCACGTGCGTGTTGTTCGGCGACGGGGCCGGGGCCGCCGTGCTGGTCCCCGGCGAGGAGCCCGGACTGATCGGATCGATCCTTGAGAACGACGGACGCCACGCCAGGCTGCTGGAGATCCCCTCGGGCGGCTCGCGGAAGCCCGCGAACGTCGACGAGGAGGGCAACCGCGAGAACGTGATCCGGATGAAGGACGGGCGCGAGGTCTTCAAGCGAGCGGTGGTCGGGATGGCCGAGGCGGCCACCCGGCTCCTGGAGAAGTCCGGCCTCTCCTCCGACGACGTCACGCTCATGGTCCCTCACCAGGCGAACGGCAGGATCATCCGGGCCGTGGCCGATCGGCTCCGGTTCCCTCGCGAGCGAGTGTTCGTCGATCTCGAGGAGGTCGGCAACACCTCGGCGGCTTCGGTCCCGATCGCGCTCGACCACGCCTGGCGGCGGGGCCTGCTGAAGCCCGGGGACGTCGTGCTTACGGCCGCGTTCGGTGCCGGGCTGGCCTGGGGCGCGAACCTGATCCGGTGGACCGCGGAGGCGCCCTCGTGACCGCGAAGGTGGCGCTGGTCACCGGAGCGTCCAAGGGGATCGGCCGGGCCGCGGCGGTGGCCCTGGCGACCCACGGTCGGGCGGTGGCCTGCGGCTACGGCTCCGACGACGCCGGAGCCAAGGAGACCGTGCGGCTGATCGAGGAGGCCGGAGGGACCGCGGCCGCGTTCGTGGCCGACGTCGGCGACCACGAAGCCGTGGCGGCCATGACCGCCGCAGTCGCCGAGGAGCTGGGCCCGCCGGTGATCGTGGTGGCCAACGCGGGGATGAACAAGGACGGGCTGGCGGTACGATACGACCTCGAGGACTGGGAACGGATGCTTCGGGTCAACCTGACCGGGGCGTTCACATGCATCCGGGCCGTGCTTCCCCACATGATGAAGGCCCGGTGGGGCCGGATCGTGACGGTCTCCTCGGCCATCGCGCTGCGCGGCAACGCCGGGCAGAGCGTGTACGGCGCTTCCAAGTCCGGGCTGGTGGGCATGACGCGCTCGCTGGCCAAGGAGTACGCCGCCCGCGGCATCACGGCCAACGTGCTGTGCCCCGGGTTCGTGGAGACGGAGATGACTTCGGGCCTCCCCGACAAGGCCCGCCGGGCGCTCGACGAGGGCATCCCGGTCGGCCGGGTAGGTACCGTGGATGAGATCGCCGCGGCCATCCGGTTCCTGGCCTCGGACGATGCCTCATACGTGAACGGAGCCGTGCTCGCCGTCGACGGCGGGCTCACCGCATAGGCGCAGGAGGACGAGATGAACAAGCAGGAGATCGAGGGGAAGGTTCGCAAGGTTCTGGCCGAGCAGCTGGCCCGAGACGAGGGAGAGATCACGGCGGAGTCCCGGTTCGAGGAGGACCTCGACGCCGACTCCCTCGACCTCGTCGAGGTCGTGCTGGCGCTGGAGGAAGCCCTCGGCATCGATATCCCCGAGGAAGAGATGGAGGGCGTCAAGACCGTGGGCCAGGCGGTCGATCTGGCCGCCGGGAAGCTCGGGGTGAGCGCGTAGCCGTGACCCGCAAGGTCGTCGTCACGGGCATCGGGCCGGTCACGCCGGTCGGCGTGGGACGTGGCAAGTTCTGGGACGCCCTGGTGTCGGGGCAGTCGGGCATCGCCGAGGTGACGCTGTTCGACGCCTCGGAGTTCCCCGTGAGGATCGGCGGCGAGGTCAAGGACTTCGACCCGACGGCGTGGATGGACCGGAAGGCCGCCCGGCGAACCGACCGGGTGGTCCAGCTGGCTGTGGCCGCGGCCCGGCTGGCATGGGAGGACGCCGGGTCACCCCAGGTCGACCCGCAGCGAGCCGCCGTTGTTGTCTCGACCGGCGTGGGTGGACTGCGGACGATGGAAGACCAAGTCCGGATCCTGGCCGAGCGCGGCCCGGGACGCGTCTCCGCGTTCACCGTACCGGCGATGATGCCGAATGCGGCCAGCGGCCAGATCGCCATGGAGCTCGGCTTCACCGGCCCGAACGCCTGCGTCACCACGGCCTGCGCGGCCGGGGCCCACGGCGTCGGCGAGGCCTACCGGTACATCAAGCACGGGATGGCCGACCTCGCGGTGGCCGGAGGGACCGAGGCCGCCGTTACCCCGCTGGCCCTCGCCGCGTTCGCGCAGATGCAGGCCCTGTCGCGCAACCCCGATCCCGCCCGCGCGTCCCGCCCCTTCGACGCCGACCGGGACGGCTTCGTGCTGGCCGAGGCCGCCGGGATCCTGATCCTCGAGGAGGAGGAGCGAGCCCGGGAGCGCGGCGCCACGATCTACGCCGAGCTGGCCGGCTACGGGACCTCGGCCGACGCGTTCCACATCACTCAGCCGGAACCCCAGGGTGCCGGGGCCGTGATCGCCATGCAGATGGCCCTCACCGACGCCGGCGAGGACGCCGAGGCCGTCGACTACATCAACGCGCACGGCACCTCGACGCCGCTGAACGACGCGGCCGAGACCCGGGCGATCAAGAAGGCCCTCGGCGACCACGCGCACCGCGTAGCCGTGTCGTCGACGAAGTCGATGACGGGGCACATGGTCGGCGCCGCCGGGGCGGCCGAGGCCGCGGTGGCCGCGCTGGCCGTCCACCACGGCGTGATCCCCCCGACAACGAACCACGAGACGCCCGACCCCGAGTGCGACCTCGACTACGTGCCGAACGAGGCCAGGAAGGCAGAGGTCCGTCTGGCACTCTCGAACGCGTTCGGATTCGGCGGCCAGAACGCCGTCCTGGCGTTGCGTCGACCGTAACGCGCAGCCGCCGCGCTCAGCCGAAGAACAGGTCCAGCTCGCGCTTGGCCGATTCCGGCGAGTCCGAGCCGTGGACCAGGTTCTCGGTGATCACCACGCCGTAGTCGCCTCGGATCGTGCCCGGAGGGGCCTGCGCCGGGTCGGTCGGTCCCATCAGCGTTCGGACCACCGAGACCGCCTGGTCGCCGGCCACGCGAGCCACGACGACCTCGCCGCTGGTGATGAACTCGACCAGCTCCCCGAAGAACGCCTTGTCGCGGTGCTCGTCGTACTGCCGCTCGGCGAGGTCCCGATCGATATGCATCTGCCGCATGGCCTCGATCCGCAAGCCCTTCCGTTCGATCCGGCCGAGGATCTCGCCGATCAGGCCGCGGCGGACCGCGTCCGGCTTGACGATCACCAGGGTGGTCTCCTCGCTCATGTGCTCCTCGGGGGGGCGGGGCGGGCGTCCGCGACAGTGTACAAAGAGCCCGTCACCAGGATCAGGTCGTCCTCCTCGGCCTCGGCTCGGGCGGCGGCGAGCGCGTCGGCCACCGACGGGTGGGTCTCGACTTCCTCGATGCCGGCCGCCCGGCACGCCTCGGCCATGGCCTCGGGGGAGAGCGACTTCGGGTTGGCGTTCGGGGCGGCGTAGGCCCGGGCCACCCCAGCGGCCAGCGGCGCCAGGATCCCTGCCACGTCCTTGGTCTCCAGCACCCCGATCACCAGGTGGAGGCGGCGCCACACGAAGGCCTCGGCGAGCGCCTCGGCCAGGGCCCGGGCGGCGTCGGGGTTGTGAGCGCCGTCGAGGACCACCAGCGGGTGGCGGTCCACGACCTCGAGGCGGCCGGGCGAGGTGGCCCCGGCCAGGGCCTCCCGGAGGGCATCCTCGGTCAGGGCGGTGCCGAGGAAGGACTCGGCCGCCAGGATCGCCGTGCCGGCGTTCAGGGCCTGGTGGGCGCCGTGGAGCGAGAGGACCAGCTCCTCGTAGTCTCCGTGGACCCCGGCCACGTCCACCTGCTGACCGCCCACGGCGGGCCGCCGGTCGATCCGGAAGTCGCGGTCGAGGAGGAGGATGCGGGCACCGACATCCGCGGCTCGGGCCTCGATCACGGGGAGCGCCTCCTCGTCGGGATCCTGGACGACCACGGTGGCTCCTCGTTCGATGATCCCGGCCTTCTCCTCGGCCACCTCCTCGACGGTCGAGCCGAGCTCCGGATGATCGAGGTCGATCGAGCAGAACACCGCCACCTTGGCGTCGATGACGTTCGTGGCGTCCCACTCGCCGCCCATCCCAACCTCGAACACGCCCGCGTCGACGGGCTTGTCGGCGAACCACAGGAACGCCAGCGCCGTGAGCGCCTCGAAGTACGTGACCCGCTCGCCGTCGATGGCCTTCGCGTCGACCTCGCGGAGGTATGGCTCCAGGTGCGCATAGGTGTCGGCGAACTCCTCCTCGGTGATGTCCTCGTCGCACAGGGCCAGCCGCTCGGTCACCGAGTGCAGGTGGGGCGACGTGTACACACCGGCGGCGAGTCCGTGGGCACAGAGGATGCGGCCGATCAGCCGGGCGGTGGTGGTCTTGCCGTTCGTCCCGGTGACGTGGACGTTCGGGTACGTGTGCTCGGGGTGATCGAGGAGGTCGACGAGCGCACGGATCCGGTCGAGGTCGGGCACCATCCGGGACGGCTGCCGGGCATCGAGGTCGGCGATGGCGTCGGCGAACCGCACCCGCTCAGCATCCCAGCTCGGCCAGCTGGGCTTCCAGGACGGCCCGCTCTTCCTCGAGCGCCGCGAGCCGCGCACGCTCCTTGTCGACGACCTCCGGGGGGGCCTTCGACAGGAACCCCTGGTTGTCGAGCTTGCGCGCCGAGCGCTCGGCCCGCTCGCCGATGGCGGCCAGCCGTTCCCGAAGCCGGTTGCACTCAGCAGCGGGGTCGAGCACCCCTGCCAGCGGGATCAGGACCTCGGCCCCCCGAATCACAAGGCGCGCGTGACCGGCGGCCTCCCAGGGCTCTTCGGCCACCTCGAGCCGGTCGAGCCGGGCCAGGCGGCGGATCTCCTCGTCGAGCTCCTCGACGATGTGGCGCTGTTCGCCGTCCGCCCTCACCCGCACCTCGAGCGCGGCCCCGGGGCCGAGCCCGTGGCCACTCCGGAACGACCGCACCGCGTTGACCAGGTCCTCGGCGAACCCGAACCGCGACTCGGCATCCAGGTCGCGGTGCTCGGGATGCGGCTCGGGCCAGTCGCTGACCATGATCGAGTCGCCGATACCGAAGCGCTGCCACACCTCCTCGGTGAGGAACGGCATGATCGGGTGGAGAAGCCGGAGGGTCCGCTCCAGGACCCACGCCAAAACCGACCGGGCGGCGGCGCGCTCCTCCGGTGTGCCCTCGTACAGCCGGGGCTTCTCCATCTCCAGGCCCCAATCGCAATACTCGGACCACAGGAACCGGTGGAGCGCCTGCGCGGCGTCGGCGAACCGGTACTCGTCGATGGCCCGATCGACCTCGTCTCGACAGGCCTCGTGGCGGGACAGCAGCCACCGCTCGACCGGCGTGCGAGCGTCCTCCGGCGGAAGGAGCGGCGCTCCCTCGATCTCGCCGGCGCCGAGGACCAGACGGGCCGCGTTCCAGATCTTGTTCGCGAAGTTGCGGCCGGCCTCCGCCTCGCGCATCCCGAAGGGGATGTTCTGCTGCTCGGGGCCGGCCAGCCGGGCCAGCGAGAACCGGAGGGCGTCGGCCCCATACCGTTCGATGACGTCGAGTGGATCGATCACGTTGCCCAGCGATTTCGACATCTTGCGGTTCTGCTCGTCGCGGACCAGCCCGTGGATCAGGACGTGCGCGAACGGGACGTCGCCGACGAGGTACAGGCCGGACATGATCATCCGGGCCACCCACAGGTACAGGATCTCGTAGCCGGTCACCAGGACCGAGGTCGGATAGAAGTAGGCTAGGTCCTCGGTCTCGTCGGGCCAGCCGAGGGTGGAGAACGGCCACAGCTGCGACGAGAACCACGTGTCGAGGACGTCGGGGTCCTGCTCGATGTCGGCCGAGCCGCAGTCCGGGCAACCGGCGGGATCGTCCACCGAGGCGAACTCGTGCCCGTTCGGGCAGTACCACACCGGCACACGGTGCCCCCACCACAGCTGGCGGGAGATGTTCCAGTCGCGCAGGTTGTCGAGCCACGTCGTGTACGGCCCCCGCCATCGCTCGGGGAAGAACGTGATCCGGCCGCCGAGGGCAACCTCCTTGGCCGGGCCGGTGAGCCGCTCCACGGCCACGAACCACTGCTTCCCGGAGAGCCACGGCTCGATCTCGCTCCCGCAGCGGTAGCAGTGGCCGACGGCGTGGCGATACGGGCGCTCCTCGGCCACGACCAGATCGCGCTCCCGGAGCGCCACCAGCACGCGCTTCCGGGCCTCGTAGCGGTCAAGACCGCGGAACGGCTCGGGGGCTTCCTCCGAGATCGTCCCGTCCGCGTTCAGGATGTTCTTCCTGGGAAGGCCGGTGCGCTCGGCGATGTCGAAGTCGCCCGGGTCATGGGCCGGCGTGACCTTCACCGCCCCGGTCCCGAACGAGGGATCGACGGCCTCATCCGCCACGATCGGGAGGTCCTCCCCGGTGAACGGATGGCGCACGGCCTTCCCCTCGAGCTCGCGGTACCGCTCGTCGTCGGGGTGCACGGCCACGCCGGTGTCGCCAAGCATCGTCTCGATCCGAGTGGTGGCCACGTCGATGTGGCCGGAGCCGTCTGCCAGCGGGTAGCGGAACGTGATCAGCTCGCCGTCGACCTCTCGGTGCTCCACCTCGGAGTCCGACAGCGCGGTCCCGTCGGTGGGACACCAGTTGATGATGCGCTCGCCCCGGTAGATCAGCCCATCCTCGTACAGGCGGACGAAGGCCACGCGCACGGCCCGCTGCAGCCCCTCGTCCATCGTGAACCGCAGGCGGTCCCAGTCGCACGAGCTCCCCAGCCGCTTCATCTGCTCGACGATCGTGCCGCCGTACCGCTCCTTCCAGGCCCACACCCGGTCGATGAACGCCTCCCTGCCGAGCTCCTGCGGGTCGATCCCCTCCTCGTGGAGCTGTCGGCGGACCAGGACCTCGGTGCCGATGCCGGCGTGGTCGGTCCCGGGCAGCCACAGCGTCTCGTACCCCTGCATGCGCTTCCGGCGGACGATGGCGTCCTGGATCGTGTGGTCGAGGGCGTGCCCCATGTGGAGCGCCCCGGTCACGTTCGGGGGCGGCAGGACGATGCAGAACGGCTTGTGGTCGGGGTCCGGCTCGGCCCGGAACAGCCCCTGCTCCAGCCAGGCCGCGTACCACCTCTTCTCGACCTCGGCCGGCTCGTACGCCGGCGCCATCTGCTCAGGAGCCATCACGCGAGTGTACCCGCGCTCAGCGAGGGGTCGATGCGTCGACCCGGAACATCGGCCCGTGGCCCGGCACGACCACGTCCGCAACGTCGGCGATCCGTCTCCGTGACTCGTGGAGCGCCGCGGGGTCAACGGCGCGGGGGTCCTCAGCAGGGCCCTCCGCCGACCACCACAGGTGGGTCAGGGCCACGACGCCCTCCGGGGTATAGGCCAGCACCGTGAGGCAATCGGCCGTGTGGCCGGGGGTCCGGGTGAGGATGACCGAGGGCGCGACCTCGTGCCCCTCGCACTCGCGGTCGATCCACCGGTCGCCGTGGTAGGTCGCCCAGTGGTCGTGTACCAGGGCGTTCGGGAACATCCCCACGTTGAGGGTGTGGTCGGGGTGATGGTGCGACAGGATCACGTCGGTGATCTCGCCGGGCTCGACGCCAAGGCGGCGGAGCGGCTCCGCGATGACTCCCTGTGCAGGCACCATGCCGGGGTCCCACACGATCCGGCGGTCCCCATCCCGGATGAACACCACCGTGCTCGCCGTGTGGTCTCCGGCATAGCCCTCGAACAGGACCCGGACCTCGGCGTTCCCGGACGCCACCCGGTCAGGCGGTGCGCTCGCGGCGCGGCCGCGTGGGGCGGGAGGCGGCCTCGCCCTTCGGCACCAGCGTGGGGTTGACCCCCTCCATGACGACCTGGCGGTCGATGACGCACTTGCGGACATCCTTCCTCGACGGGAGGTCGTACATCACGCCGAGAAGGACCTCCTCCATGATCGCCCGGAGGCCGCGAGCACCGGTTCCCCGCAGCATGGCCTGGTCGGAGATGGCCCCGAGGGACTCGTCATTGAACTCGAGCTCGACGTTGTCGAACTCGAAGAACTTCCGGTACTGCTTCACCAGGGCGTTCTTGGGCTTGGTCAGGATGTCGACCAGGGCCTGCTTGTCGAGGTTGTGGACATGGGTCATGACCGGGAGGCGGCCCACGAACTCGGGGATCAGCCCGTACTTCAGGAGGTCCTCGGGGAGGACCCGGCTGAGGATCTCGCCGAGGTCCTTTTCCTCGACCCGGCGGACGTCCGCGCCGAAGCCGACGCCCTTCGTGCCCACCCGGGACTCCACCAGCCGCTCCAGCCCAGCGAACGAGCCGCCGCAGATGAACAGCACGTTCGTGGTGTCGATCTGGATGAACTCCTGGTGCGGGTGCTT
>CALAEC010000178.1 GCA_937890785.1 uncultured Actinomycetes bacterium | reverse complement strand
TCGATCACCGACGGCCTCACCGGGCTGTGGAACCGCCGGTACCTCGAGCTCAGCCTCCGCAAGGAGATCGAACGGGCCAGCCGGTTCAACCGGCCGCTATCGGTGCTGATGGTCGACATCGATCGGTTCAAGCGCGTCAACGACCGGTATGGGCACCAGCGCGGCGACGAGGTCCTGATCGAGGTGACCCGCCGGCTGGTGGCCGAGATCCGCAGCCACATCGACTTCGTGGCCCGGTACGGCGGCGAGGAGTTCGTGGTGGTCCTCCCCGAGACGCCGTGGGATGGCGGCAAGGTCGTGGCGGAGAAGCTGCGCTCGGTCATCCGGGACGAGCCCTTCGACGGCCACGGGCCCGAGCTTCGGGCCACGGTCAGCGTGGGGGTCTCGGCATTCCCGCTCGACGGTGTCACCGCCGAGGACATCCTCCGTGCGGCCGACGAGGCGATGTACCGGGCGAAGCGGGCCGGCAGGGACCGCGTCGAGACCGCCTCCCTGGCCTGACCGCGCGTTCGGGCCCCCCCTCGTTCGGCTCGGCCCCGCGGGGCTACACTCTGAGCCCCGTCCGTGGAGGCGTCGTGAAGGTACGCAAAGCGGTGATCCCTGCCGCCGGGTTGGGCACGCGGTTCCTGCCGGCCACGAAGGCACAACCGAAGGAGATGCTCCCCGTGGTCGACAAGCCGGCCATCCAGTACGTGGTCGAGGAGGCCGTGCGCACGGGGATCAGGGACATCCTGATCGTCACAGGGCGGGGCAAGCGGACGCTCGAGGACCACTTCGACCGCTCGGCCGAGCTCGAGCACTATCTCGAGGACTCCGGCAAGCACGAGGAGCTGAAGGAGGTGCGTGAGATCAGCGAGATGGCCTCGATCCACTACATCCGGCAGCGCGACCCAGCGGGCCTCGGGGATGCCGTGGCCCACGCCGAGGACCACGTCGGGGGCGAGCCCTTCGCCGTGCTCCTGGGGGACGACATCGTGGCGATGGGCTCGCCGCTGCTTGAGGAGATGATCGGGGTGTACGGGCGCTACGGGCGGAGCGTGCTGGCCGTGCAGGAGGTCCGCCGAGAGGACATCCGCCTGTACGGCGCGATCAAGCCGGAATGGGTCGAGGACGACCTGGCCCGTGTCATCGACATCGTGGAGAAGCCCCCGCCGGAGGAGGCGCCCTCGAACCTGGCGGCGATCGGCCGGTACGTCCTGACGCCAGAGATCTTCGACGCGATCAGGGAGACGCCCCCCGACGCGGGCGGCGAGCTCCAGCTCACCGACGCGCTCCGGCTCCTCGCGCGGGAGCAGGCCGTGTACGCGTACCGGTTCGAGGACGGCCGCTACGACATCGGCAAGAAGCTCGACTACCTCCGGGCCACCGTGGAGATGGCCGTGGAGCGGGACGACCTCGGTCCGGAGTTCCGGGCCTTCCTGTCCGACCTGGTGCAGCGCAAGAAGCTGATCTGAGTCGAGACGTCGGGGTCGCGAGGTAGGATGCGGCCATGGCGATGCCCGTGAGCGAGGCCGCCGCGCAGATCCTCGACGCCATCCCGCCGCTCCAGCCGATCGACCTTCCGTTGGCGGAGGCGTACGGCTGCGTGGTGGCCACCGACGTCCCGACCGAGTACGACATCCCGCCGTTCTCCGCGGCGGAGGTCGACGGCTTCGCCGCTCGCGCTGCCGACATCGTCGCCGCCGCTCCGGCGTCGCCGGCCTCGCTACGCCTGGTCGGCCGCTCGTGGAGAGGTCGCCCGCCGGAGGTCACGGTGGGATGGGGCGAGGCGGTCCGGATCATGGCCGGCGCCCCGATGCCGGCCGGAGCCGACTGTGTGGTCTCATCGGATCGGGCCACCGCCGAGGACGAGACGGTCGCGGTGGCCGTGCCGGCCGCCGCCGGCTCGAACGTGAGCGCGGCCGGCGAGGACGTCAAGGCCGGCTCGACGCTTGTCCCGGCCGGCCGACGGCTGTCGGCCCCCGAGCTCGGCTTGCTGGCCACGGCCGGGTACGGAAGCGTCCCAGCGTTCCCGCGGCTCCGGATCGGAGTGCTGGCCGTGGGCGATCTGGTCGAGCCCGGACGACCGAGTGGCTTCGGTCAGGTTCGCGACGCCGTCTCCTACCTGCTGCTGGGGGCGGTCCGCGACGTCGGCGCGATGCCGTACCGGATCGGGATCATCCGCGACGCCGATGCCCGCGAGGCGGTCGTCTCGAACACCCTGCGGGTCGACGCGTTCGTGGCCGCAGGCAGTCCGAGCGGCGGTCTCGAATCTCTCGGGGGCGTGGGGGAGGTCCGGACGATCGACGTGTCGGTCCACCCCGGTTCGCAGGTCGCGTTCGGGAACGTGGAAGGCCGCCCGTTCTTCTGGGTCTCGGACAAGCCGCTGGGGGCGTTCGTGTCGTTCGAACTCTTCGTGCGGCCGGGGTTGCTCCGGATGATGGGCCGTGGCGACCTGAAGCGGCCGGAGGTGACGGCCGTGCTCGACGAGCCGGTCCACGGCCCGTCCGGCGTGGCGCTGTTCGTCCCGGCCCGGATGGCCCATCGCGACGGCGCCTGGCACGTGCGCCCCACCGGGCCGGCGGAAGAGGGCCACCTCGGCTCGCTGGCAGAGGCCAACGCGCTGCTGACCGTCCCGCCGGGCGGCGCGTCCGGCGGCGAGGTTCGGGTCCGGGTGCTTCGCCCCCTCGAGCGCTGAGCTCTTGTGGGCGATCTCCGAAGGTTCTTGAAACCCCACATGTAGCGAAATACCATCCATGTAAGCCCACCATGTTGCGGGTCGGGCCGGGGATCGACCTCGGAGGATGGGCACGTGGACTGGCTGGCGCTGGCGGTTCTTGGCATCATCTGGGCCGCACTTCTGTTGCCCGGCCCGAAGCGAAGGCGTCCTGACAGCCCCTTGAGGAGGGACGTGGACGAGCAAGAGTTCCGACAGCCCGGCAGGTGGATCATGTCGCCGAAGCGTGGCTCGCGGTTCGTCGGCCCGCGTGCGCGCACCCGGTTGCGGGCCAGGGACCGCCGCCGGCAGGTGTACGTGTTCCTCCTCGAAGCCATCGGGCTCACCGGACTCATCGGGCTGTTCCCGCCACTGCGGGGGATGCTCGTGGTGACGGGGTTCCTGGCGGCGCTCCTGCTCGCCTACACGGCTCTGGTGATCTGGGCGACCCGGGCCGCCCCAACCCGTCCGGTGACGGTCGAGCCGACGCCCGACGTCGTGGCGGTCCTGCCGGAGGCGAGGCCCGAGCCCGAGTTCGACGTCGAGGAGCGGCACCCCCGGGTCATGCGCATCGCGGCCCGCTAGCCGGGCCGTTTCTGGAACAATCCGGCCGTGGACCTTCGGTCGCTCACGGAGGAGTTCCACCGGCGGTTCGACGAGACCATGGCCGCCCGCGAGGCGGCGCTGGTGGCGTCACGGAAGGCCATCCGCTCCTCGGCCAACGCGATCCGGGCCATCCACCGGGCCGAGGCCGACGAGGCCGAGCGGCTGATGGACGAGGCCCGGCGCGCTCTGGACGACGGCGAGGCCGCCACGGAGCGGCACCAGGGCGTCCGCCACGCCGGCTTCCTTCACGACGCGCAGAAGGAGTACGCCGAGGCCCGGCTGACCGAGGCGGTGGTGTTCGGCCGGGAGCTGCCCGATGCCGACGCGGTCGGCGTGCCGCCGGCCGCGTACCTGAACGGGATGGCCGAGGCGATCGGCGAGGCCCGGCGGACCGTGCTCGATCTTCTGCGGGGCGGCTGGCCGGGTCGGGCCGAGGCCATCCTCGCCACCATGGACGACATGTACTCGGTCCTGGTGACGATGGACTATCCGGACGCCATCACGGGCAACCTCCGCCGGAGCACGGACGTGGCGAGGAGCATCATCGAGAAGACGCGAGGGGACCTGTCCGTGTCGCTGGTCCAGCAGGAGCTCCGCGACGCCCTCGAGCGCCACGCCGAGGATCTTCGGGGCGGCGGCTAACTGCTACCCTTGTTGTGCTCGGGGGTGTAGCTCAGTGGTAGAGCGCTGCCTTCGCACGGCAGAGGTCAGGGGTTCAACTCCCCTCACCTCCACGCACAAAACCGCAGGCCAGGGGGGTGACGCTCTCCCCGCCTAGGGCCCGGCTCAGCCCACTGACCGTCTCCTGACCGCGGCGCATCCGAAGGGCCTTCTTCGGCCCGGGCCCTTCCCTCATCCACGGCCCGCACCCCCTCGCCCCAAGGCCCGCGGATTCCACTCGGAGGCCTCGGCTACCAGGAAGGAACTTCCATGCAGCGACCTCGTGCCCAACGGAGAATCTATTGGCGGAGAGCCGTACTCGTGGCCCCGGACTCGTGGGGTGGATAGTCGATCTCTATCACCTGAAATCGCCAATCGTAAACGCGCCACCTTG
>CALAEC010000177.1 GCA_937890785.1 uncultured Actinomycetes bacterium | reverse complement strand
GCGGTGATCCAGAACCCGATGTAGTTCACCGGCTGGGCGAACCGCCAGATCGGGAGGTTGGCCCCCAGGTAGCTGAACACCAGCAGGAACAGCCCCCACAGCAGGTAGCTCGGGAACACGTTGATCGTTCCCGTCTCGGTCTCGAACGTGGCACTGTCGATCGGCTCTTGGGTCTCCGGATCCCGTGTGATCCGGGGATCGGCCCCGGTGGGATCCTGGACGCCGTACAGGGGTTCGTCGCCGTTGACGGCGTCGTTGATGGCCAGGACGGGCCCGCTGATCGGACCGGTGCTCCAGTCCGCTGGGGCCTCCTCCAGGTCCACGCCGATCGGACCCAGGGCCATTGCCAGCACCGTGACCACCACCACAAGGAGCGTGGTCCCCACGATGCCCGCCTTGCGGCGGTAGATCAGCCAGCCGGCCAGCAGCCCCATCAGCGCCAGCACCAGGATCCCGAACGGGACGTCGGGGCGGGCGGCCAGGATGGCAGCCAGGATGCCCACGAACGCCCCGGCGATCAGCAGCAGGTAGAAGAAGATGAAGACGTACAGGATCCGGCGCGTCCTCGGCGACACCAGACGATGGGCGATCGCCGCCAGCGAGTTTCCGTCGTTCCGGACCGCCACCATGATCGCGCTGTAGTCGCTGGCCCAGCCGATCAGGCTGACGCCCAGCATCAGCCACAGGATCGACGGGACCCAGCCCCACAGCGCGGCGGCCGTGATGACGCCCACGATCGGCCCGGCCGCGGCGATCGATTTGAAGTGGTAGCCGTACAGGACGAACCGGCTGGTCGGTACGAAGTCCACCCCGTCCATGTACATCCGGGCGGGGGTGGCGCGTTCGGGATCGGACCGGATGACCCGCCGGTCGATCTGCTTGGCGTAGAGCTTGTACGCCGCGTAGATCACCACCAGCCCGATCACCACGACCCACAGTGAGTTCATGGACATCCTCCCATCAGAGCCATTGCCCTTTCCTCCTCACCATGAACCGTGACCCTGCTGGCACCTCCTTTCAATTGCTCGGAGCCGTGACGTACCGCTCGATCACTCGGAGCGCGTCGTCGAGGCCTTCGGCTCCGATGTACCGGCGCTCCCCCTGGACGATCACTGCGGGGTACCTGCGGAGCCGGTGCCGGAACGACCGCCAGACGCCCTGGATCGAGGCGACGTCGACGACCTTGATCCGAAGCCGGGCGCCGAAGCGCTCGCGGAGGTCGTGGACCCACGTGGAGACCTCGGCGTACGCGTGGCGGAGGTCCTCCGGCAGCGATTCCTTGGCCTGGTCGCGGCGGAACCGCTCCCCGAGGCCGGCGTGGCCGAAGGTCAGCTCACAGTGCTGGCAATGCGCGAACACCGTGGGCGCGTAGGTGATGACCTCGACATCGATCGGACGCATGGGCCACCCCTCGCCCGAATCCTAGCACCGCAGGCCAGAGGGGGTGAAATCGGCTCAGGCCCTGGGGACCCGCCGGACCACCAGGGTGAGGCCCTCGACCCCCTCGACCAGGACGCGGTCGCCGGGCTCTCCCTCCATGACCCGGGCGGGGTACGAGGACCCCCGGATCCGTACCCGGCCGCCCTCGGCAAGGACGCCGACCTCCCCCACCATCCCTTCGGCGCCGGCTCTGGGCCGCTGCCGAACCGCCCAACGCCACACCCGGAACTCGAACACCTCCAACGCCGCCAGCGCAGCGATCACCACCGCCGACCACGGGAGGTCGAGGAACAGGAGGGCCAGAGTCCCGCCGATCAGGAGGGCCACCGGCCGCCCGCCTGCGCCCTAGGATCGAGGCTCGAGCCGGACGACCTGGCAGGCGAAGGTACCGCCGGGAGCGGTGTAGGTTATCCGGTCCCCGGCCCGCCGGCCGAGGAGGGCCGCACCGAGCGGGGAGTCCACCGTCACGGTCCTGACCCCGTCGACCCGCTCCTCCTTCGACGCCGCCAGAAGGTAGGTCTCCTCATCCTCGTCGTCCTCGTCGAGAGGCCGGAGGGTGACCAGGACGCCCGGAGCGACGGTGCTGGCCTCGACGGGCCCCTCCACGATGTCGGGGTCCTTCAGGAGCCGCTCCAGCTCCCGGATCCGGGCCTCCATCATGCCCTGGGCGTCTTTGGCCGCGTCGAAGTCGGCGTTCTCGCGGATGTCGCCGTGAGCCCGGGCCCTCTCGAGGCGGTCGGCCATCTCGCGCCGGCCCTCGGTCCGGAGGCGATCCAGCTCCTCGACCAGCCGCTCGTAGGCGTCCCGGGTCAGCACGGCACTCGGCCCCTGGCCGGGGTTCCGGCGGAACGTCGGCTCGCTCATGGCACCGGAATCTACCAACGCCCGGCCGCGACGTCAGGACCCGGACGCCCTTGACAGCATGACACTCCGCGTCCTACTGTCGCGTACCGACGTGGCAGCCAGCATCCTCCCGGACACCGACCGCTCGCGGGGCACCCGGGCGCGGATCCTCGATGCCACCTTCGACGCGGTGGCCACGTTCGGGTTGGCCAGGCTGACGGTGGAGGACGTGGCCCGGCATGCCGGGCTGTCCCGCCAGAGCGTGTACCGCTACTTCGGCTCGAAGGACGAGCTGATCGGCGCGCTGGTGATCCGCGAGGTCGACACCTTCCTCCACGGCGTCCGGCAGGTCAACGCACGGTACGTCGACCTCGAGGCGGCCATGCGCGAGTCGGCCCTGTTCAGCCTCCGCACGCTCCGCCAGCACCCGCTCCTGGACCGCCTGCTGGCCTCGGAGCCGGAGAGCCTGCTCCCCTACCTCACCACCCGCGCCGGCCCGGTGATCGACCGCGCCCGCGAGGTCCTCGAGGAGATGGCCGCGGAGCGGCTCGGGGCTCCCTCCGGGCTGGTGCACCGGACCGCCGACGTGGCGGTGCGGGCCATCGTCTCGTACGCGCTCACGCCGAGCGACGACGAGGTGGAAGACGTGGCAGCCGAGCTGGCTCGCATCCTGGCGTCCGGAGTCGAGGAGGAGGACATGCGATGAGCACCCGCCGGTACACGCTCCCCGTCGATCAGACGAAGTGGGAGGTACCGTCCGGCAACGTCACCGTGTTCAACTGGGAGTACGACGAGAGCCGGGACCAGCTGCTGACCCTGTACGAGAAGGGCAAGGAGAAGCAGTGGAACGCCCAGACCCGGCTCGACTGGTCGATCGAGGTCGACCCGCGGTCCCCGGCGAACGGCCCCGACTACGCCATCCCGATCTTCGGCTCCGACATGTGGGAGCGCATGACCGAGGAGGAGCGTGCCGACGTCCGCCACCACATCGTGGCCTGGATGAACTCGCAGTTCCTCCACGGCGAGCAGGGCGCGCTGATCTGCGCCTCGAAGGTCGTGCAGACGGTTCCCGACCTCGACTCGAAGTTCTACGCGGCCACGCAGGTGATGGACGAGGCCCGCCACGTCGAGATGTACGGTCGGTACGTCCAGGAGAAGCTGGAGCTGGCGTACCCGATCAATCCCGACCTGAAGGCGCTGCTGAACCAGGTCATCGCCGATGAGCGGTGGGACATGACCTACCTCGGCATGCAGGTGATCATCGAAGGGCTGGCGCTGGCGGCGTTCGCGCTGATCCGGGACTTCTCCGAGGAGCCGTTGTCGAAGGCGATCAACACCTACGTGATGCAGGACGAGGCCCGGCACGTGGCGTTCGGCCGGCTGGCGCTGCGCGATTACTATCCCCAGCTCACCCAGGCTGAGCGCGACGAGCGCGAGGAGTTCGTGGTCGAGGCCTGCTACCTGATGCGGAACCGGTTCATGGCCCAGGAGGTGTGGGAGCGCCTCGGCCTCGACGTGGAGCGGTGCATGCGGTACGTCGAGGAGGCGGAGATGACCAGGGAGTTCCGCACGATGCTGTTCTCGCGGATCGTGCCGACAGTGAAGGACATCGGGCTGTGGGGTCCCCAGGTCCAGAAGGCGTACCGGGACCTCGGCGTGTTGCAGTATCAGGACGTCGACCCCGACCAGCTGCAGGCGCAGGACGAGGCCTTGGCCCGAAGCCTCGACACCTCGCGGGGAATGTCGCCAGAGGCCGAGGCCTCGGCGCGACTGGCCGGCGTCGATCCGGGCCGGGCCCTCGAGGTGGAGGAGACCATCCGTCTCGGCGACGAGGAGGAGGACGAGCCGGCCTAGCCGCCGAGGAAGGCCAGCAGCCGCTCCTTCAGGAGCGCAGCGGCGGCTTCGTCGTAGTCGGGCACGCTGTCGTCCACGAACAGGTGCTCGGCGCCCTGGTACAGGAACAGCTCGGCGCCCTCGACCGTGGCCGCGAGCTCGCGGGCGGCGTCGAGGTCGCCCTCGTCACGGACGAGGGGGTCCTCCTCCATCAGGTGGATCTGGAGCGGCACGCCACCCGGCCAGGAACCACCGAACTCCGAGGCGGGGATCGCGGCGGAGATCAGCACGGCGCCCTTTGCCCCCGAGCGGGTCTGGGCCAGGAACTGGGCAGGCATGACGCCCAGCGAGATCCCCGCGTAGACCAGCTCGCTCGGCAACCCCTCGGCGGCCTGCCGGCCGCGCTGCATGATCGTGTCGAAGCCGGCCTTCTTGACGTGCGCGATGCCCTCGTCCAGGGTCGAGAACGTCTTCCCCTCGTAGAGATCGGGCGTGTGGACAACGTGTCCGGCAGCGCGGAGCCCGTCGGCGAACGAGCGGCACCCCGAGGTCAGTCCCAGCGCGTGGTGGAACATCAGCACCTCGGCCATGGAACGGGCAGTCTACCGGGGCTCAGGGCTCGATCGAGTAGACCAGCCAGTCTTCCTGGCGGCCGCCGACCTTCGCGTAGAACCGTTGGGCTCGGTGGTTGTCGTGAGCGGTCTCCCAGGTCATCTCGGTGAACCCTCGAGCGCGGCACTCCTCCCGGCACGCGGTAAACAGCGCCCGCGCAGCGCCGGAGCCGCGATGCGGCTCGACGACGTACAGGTCGTTCATGATGCCGATCCGCTCCCCGGTGAACGTGCTCCAGGAGAAGTAGATCGTGGCGAACCCGACCACGTCGCCGTCCGCCTCCGCGACCAGCTGGATCCCCTCGTTCCCTTCGAGCATCAGCTCGCGGAGCCGGTCCATCACCGCGGGATCGGGCTCCGGCTGGCGGTAGAAGTCGACCACGTACAGGTGCATCAGCTCTGCGAGCCGCGGGAAGTCGCGCCGCTCCGCTCGCCGCACCACCACCTCCGCCATCCGCGCCTCCTCGGTTCGGTGGCGCCAGGGTATCCTCGTCCGCCGATGGTCACCGACCGGTGACCGAGCAGCGTCAGGCCGCGCCGGGGCTGGTACACGGCGGCGTGATCTCGGCGGCCGTCGCCGACGGGAGTGTCTCTGCGAGCTAGACGTGGGCGTGCGCCGAGACCACGGTATCTATGTCGTGCTGGTCGATCACCGTCGACCCATCGCAGTAGGACATCACCGAGACGTCGGGGCAGAAACGCTCGGCGTGAATCCCGAGCATGTGGCCGATCTCATGCTTGATGTACTTCGCGTGGCTTGCGGCGAAACCCTCGTTGATGGCGACGAGGCCGCCTGGGAGGAGATGACAGCCACGTGGATAGTCGGGGTCGAGCACATTGCACGTCCCCGCGTACTGGGGGGCAGCCTGAGCCGCCCACGATCCGTGGCGGCAGATCATGAAGTCCTTGACCCCGGGGGCCTTGGTCGCTCCCAGACCCATGCAGATCCCGTTCCACTGCTTCTGCTTCTTGCTGCGGGCCTCGCTGACGGTGAACGTCACGGCTCCCGTTGAGGCCGCCCAGTCGGCCAGGGCGGAGTCTCGGTACTCCCGCCAGGCGGAGCGGTCAGCCTCCGGGAGGTAATGGACGAGCATATCTGTGACCTCCAGGGTTCGGTTGGAGGACGGCCAATGCCACACCCCCCCGTGGGAGGCCTGGACGGTAGAGGCAGGGATCACCGGCGCCACGGCGGCGGCAACAAGGATGATTCCGCGCAGCACCTTGCCGCTCATGACCCGAACCCGAAGTCGTTGGCCTTCCGGAATCCGAGGTCCCGTTCCTTGCGGCTTCGCCGACGCTCGGCGCGCGACGGCTTGTGGTAGGTCGTCTCCTCCTCGATGCCGCGGTGCCTGCCGACATACCGGCTGGGACGAAGGCCCAGGCCGTGTCCGTGTCGCCGACCGCCTCGCTCCCCGGCCTCCAGGCTCGCCGGAAACCGCTCCGCAACTTCCTCCGTACCGAACCCGACGAGTCGCCCGCGCCTGCTCATGACCTCCTCCTCGCCGAACGACGTCCCTATGCCCAGGTATCGGCGGAATTGGTGTCGACGCTGGAGTCGGACGACCGGCCTAACTTGCCGGGACCGGCGCCGGACGAACGTCCGGTGGCACCGGCAAATCCACGGTGAACGTGGTGCCCTTCTCAGGAGTGGAAGACGCGGACACGTCGCCGTCCATGGCCTTCGTCAACGAGGCCACGATGGCCAGGCCGAGGCCCGCGCCGGCCGGAGCGCCGGTGCGCGCGGCGTTGCCGCGGTACAGCCGGTCGAACACGTGAGCCATCTCCTCCTCGGGGATCCCCGGGCCGGTGTCGGAAACGGCGATCTCCACGCGGCCGTCGGCTCGCCGGCCGGTGATCGAGATCGTGGCGTCCTCGCCGGCGTGGCGCACCGCGTTCGTGACCAGGTTCGTCAGCACCTGGAGGAGCCGGTCGGGGTCGGCCTGGGCGAACAGCCCGGGCTCCACGTCGACCCGGTGCTCACGGCGGGCCAGCAGCATGCCCCGGAGGAGGGCCTCCCGCACCGCCAGCTCGACTTCCACCGGCTCGCGGCGGAGCGGCATCCCCTCGTCGAGGCGCGCCAGCAGCAGGAGGTCGTCGACGATCCGGCGCATCCGCTCGAGCTCCTCGGCCGCCAGCGCCAGCGAGCGCCGGGCCTCAGCCCCTCGGAGCCCCTCGTCGAGCAGCTCGAGCTGGCCCCGGGCCACCTGGAGCGGGGTCCGGAGCTCGTGCGAGGCGTCGGAGAGGAACCGTCGCTGCGAGCTGAACGCCTCCTCCAGCCGGGCGAGCATCGCGTCGAAGGCCTCGGCCAGCCGGCCGACCTCGTCCGCGGGGCCGTGGTGCCCCACCCGGCGGGAGAGGTCGCCGGTGGCCTCGATCGCCTCTACGGCCGACGACATCCGCCGGAGCGGGCGCATCGTCCGTCGGACGGCCAGCACACCGAGCACGGTGGCGAAGGCGAGCCCGATGCCACTGGCCCACCCGATGCCCGAGAGCAGCCCCGCCAGGGTCTCCTCCTCGCCGGCCAGCGAGGCCGCAGCCACGATCGTGCCGGACTGCGTCCCGTCGATCGTCAATGGAACGCTGAGGGCTCGCACCGAGCCGTCGGGGCCCTGGAGGTCCCACCAGCGCGCCGTGGTCGCGGTGAGCAGCTCGTCGCTCCCCTCCACGGACGACAGGTCGAGCTGACCGGGGCTCGTCAGCACCTCGCCGGCGGCGGTCCGCACCGCAACCACCTGCCCCCCGGCGAAGGCCGTCCGCTGGAGCCACGCTCTGGCCCGCGGCTCCAGGTCGTCGGGGTCCCGGACCAGGGTGGCCGGGCCACGGCGGAACGACTCCACCGCGGCGACCAGCCCCTGGTCGAGCGAACGCGCCAACTGGGACCGGGTGAGCTGGATGGCCACCGCGGCCACGACCAGGAGCGTCGCCGCGACCAGAAGGGCGTACGTGGCGGTGAGCCTGAAGGTCAACGGAAGCGTTCGACGCCCGGAGGTCATCAGGACCCGGAACCGGAGCCATCCGAGCCCGATCCGGAGCTCCCGGAACCCGAGCTCCCGGACCCCGAGTTCCCGGAGCCGGATCCCGAGGACCCCGACCCTGAGTCGTCGGAGCCGGAGCCCGAGTTGTCGGAGCCGGATCCGGAGTCATCGTTGTCCTCGCCGGAGCCCGGGCCAGAGCTGTCGTCGTCGTAGTCGTCGTCGTACTCCTCGATCGGGTCCTCGTCGACCTCGCGCGGGACCTCGACCACCTCCAGCGGCGTTTCGCCGACCGTAGGCCCCGGCCCAGGCTCGGCCTCGACCAGCACCACCGGCGTGGGCGGCTGCGCCTGCGGTGCCACTGCTCGGCCACCGACGAGGACCCCCGCGAAGAACATCGCCGCAGCGATCAGCGCCGCCGACGCCGCCCTCACGACGGGGCCCCCTCGGGAAGGAACCGATACCCCGAACCGCGCACCGTCTCCACGAAGCCATGCCCGAGCTTCCGCCGGAGAGCCGCCACGTACACCTCGACCACGTTCGATCCGGGATCGAAGTCGAGGTCCCACACGAGCGAGAGCAGCTGGCCTCTCGACAGCACCTGGCCCGGGTGTCGCATGAACGCCGCCAACAGCTCCAGCTCGCGCGCCGACAGGGCCACCTCGCGCCCGTGGAGCACCGCCCGATGGGCGGCCAGGTCCAGCGTCAGCGGTCCCGCCTTCAGCACGCCGCCCTCACTCTCGGTCCAGCGCAGCCGAGCCCGGATTCGCGCGGCCAGCTCGTCGACGGAGAAGGGCTTGGTGACGTAGTCGTCGGCGCCGGCGTCGAGACCGCCCACCTTCGACCCCGTCGAATCGAGCGCGGTGACGGCGATGACGGGAACGCGGGGCCGGGCCTGCCTGATGTCCTCGAGCACCTCGAGACCGGCGCGGCCGGGAAGCATCAGGTCGAGGAGCACAAGGTCGACATCGAGCTTCCGAACGAGGTCGAGGCCGGCGTCGCCGTCGGGGGCCGAGGACACGACGAAGCCGCGCGCACCCAGCCCTCGCTCCACGATCTCGCGGATCCGGGGGTCGTCCTCGATCAGCAGCACGTGCGGCACCGCGAGCTCCTTACGTCTCGTCGAGCAAGCGTACCGCCAGCCGGATCCGGCGCAGGACCTCGGCTGGCCATCGCGGATCGAGCACCCGGAACGGCCCCGAGGCCAGCAGCAGCGCGGCCATCGCCTCGCGCCAGGCCAGGTCTGCCGGGGAGATCTCCAGCCGACGGAGGAACGCATCTCGCACCAGGTGGCGGTAGGCCACCAGCCGTTCGGCCGCGGCCGGCACGGCCAGGGCCAGCACCAGCAGGTGGGCGCAGAAGTTCGCCGCGTCGACCGCGGGGTCGCCCGGACCGAGGTCGTCGAGATCGATCAGCCCCAGCGAGAAGTCCTCGTCGACGAACACCTGCGCCTCGTACAGGTCCCCGTGCACGGTCGGGTCCGTCGGCGCGGGCCGGGCCGCGCCCTCGGCCACGGCATCGACCACGCGGTCCACCTCGCCGGCCGCCCCGGGGACCAGCCGCCGTAGCACCCTCGCCGCGGCGCCGCTGGTCTCGACGGGGGGGTACCGGAAGGGACCCGGGGACGCCTGGCCCAGGGCGGCCACCGCCCCCGGAAGCGAGGCCACCCGGTCCGGCGACGGCAGCGGCTCGCCACCCACCAGGAGCTCGCGCAGCGATCGGCCCGATGCAGGCTCGAACACGAAGGCGTCGCCGCCGAGCGATCCGGCCGGCAGCGCCAGATGCACGGAAGCCCGTTCAGGCGCGATCGCACGGGCGGCCAGCCGGGCCCGCTCTGCCTTCGAGCTCGGAATGACCTTGCCGTACGCCGTCTCCCAGTGCCGGCCCCGCCGGTCCCGACGGAGCACGCGGTACCGGAACACGCCCCGGCGCCGAGGCCGGTAGCGGAGCGGCTGGACGCTGACGGCGGCGGCACCCAGGCGACGGGCCACCTGCGGTCCCCACGCCACCTCGACCAGGGCCGGCAGGGACGGGTCGTACGGGAACGCCCACACGAGGTACGGGCCGGACCGGCCCACGGGCTCGGCCAGGCCGGTCCGCGCCCCAGCGTCCTCGGGTGGAGCACCGGGCGTCTTCGGCCGTGCCCGGGTTTCCGCGCACAGCACGAACGTTCGCCGGCCGCCCGGGCCCCGGGCCACCGCCCGGTACCGAACGGTGGCGGCGTGTCCGGGCCGGTACGTGGCCTGGACCGCGGCGGCGTCCTCCATGGACCAGCCCCGCTCGCCGAGGAAGGCCGAGATCGCCTCCCGGCCCTCCCCGGTGAACAGGCCTCGGGCCCCGGGGAGCCCGGGGTCCGAGGCGATCGGTGGGATCCGCTCCATCGGCCTCAGTCGCCGGAGCCGGGGCCGCTGGAGTCGCCTCCCGAGTCGTCTCCGGAACCCGGGCCGGAGTTGTCCTCGCCGGTGTCGGCCGACGCCTCCCCGCCGGAACCGGGCCCGCTGGAGAAGCTGCCCGGACCGGAGTTGTCGGGGGAGTCGGCGGTCGCCGTGTCCACCGAGGCGCTCTCCGGAGAGGCCGGTGAGTTCGAGCTCACCGAGGCCGAGTCGCCAGAGACCGTCTGGGGCGACGCCGTGTTGGGCGAATCCGTGTTGGCCGAATTCGTCCCGGCCGTGTTCACGTCCTCGGTGCCCGGCGTGTCGGGCGATCCCGCGGTGCTCGCCGAGTCGAGCACGTCGTCCAGGGGCGAGGCCTGGGCCTCGACCTTGACCTGATCGCCCTCGATGTCCAGGGCCGTGCCCTCGTCACCGAGCGACACGGCCGACGGCGCGGTCGCATCGAGGCCGTTGACCCCCGCCGCGGCCGCGCCGATCCCGACCGCCGATCCGCCCGCGAACAGGGCCAGGAGCTTCTTCCCGATCGGCATGTCTGCCACCTCCCTCTCGTGATCCGACAACACGAATATCGCCGCCTGGGCTGAGCCGGCCGTGAGGCCCGGCTGAGGGTTCCTTCAGGGTTCCCGCGAGCGTGCTGGGGCCCCCCGCCCGATAATGGCCTGGGGGATGAACATGCCGACGATCCTGCTCGTTGACGACGATGCTCGGCTCAGGGAGATCGTGGGGATGGCCCTCGAGGGAGAGGGGTACGGCGTGCGGTCGGCCGCTTCGGCCGAGGAAGCCGTGGCCCTCCTGAATCGTGAGGACCCCGACCTCTTGATCCTCGATGTGATGCTGCCCGGCCAGGATGGCTTCGAGCTGTGCCGGGAGATCCGGACGAAGAGCCCCGTGCCGATCCTCATGCTCACGGCGAAGACCGACACGGTCGACGTGGTGGTGGGCCTCGAGTCCGGCGCGGACGACTACGTGACCAAGCCGTTCGTGACGAAGGAGCTGGTGGCGCGGATCCGGGCGCTGCTCCGGCGTGCTCGCGGCGCCGAGCAATCGCCCCGCAAGCTCAGCGTCGACGCCATCGAGATCGCCCCCGAGGCGGCCACGGTGACGAAGCGCGGCCGGCCGCTCCACCTGACCAAGACCGAGTTCAAGCTCCTGCTTGCGCTGGCGTCGAGACCGAATCAGGTCTTCACCCGCGAGGTCCTCCTCCAGCAGGTCTGGGACTACGACTACTTCGGCGACTCCCGACTCGTCGATGTCCACATCCGTCGCCTGCGGGCCAAGATCGAGGATGACCCGAGGGACCCGAGGATCGTGCAGACCGTCCGGGGGATCGGGTACAAGGTGGCCCGGTGACGCGCGAACGCCGTCCTGGCGCCGGACTTCGGCTCCGCATCACGATCGCGTTCGTCGGAGCGGCGCTGGCCGTCTCCGCGCTCGTCGCCGGGACGACCTACGCGCTGGCGGAGCGCTACCTGGTTCGCCAGCGGGTCGACGACGCGCTCCAGCAGAGCCTCTCGAACATGCGGTTCGCCGTCCAGGAGCTGGTCACCACGGCGACGGACGGCGGAGACCTCGATGAAGAGGTCCTCGAGGCCGACCTGTCGGCGCTCGTCGACTCCCTCGAGGCGCGCGGGACCGTCGACGCCATGATCGTCCACGAGACCACGCCGATCGCATCCTCGATCACGATCTCGTTGGACTCCGTCCCCCCGGCGCTTCGGAACGCCGTCGAGGAGGGCCGAGTCGGGTACACGCTCACCGGAAGCCCGCGTCGGATGGTGTTCGGCTCGCCCGTGCCGAACCGGAGCTTGGAGGCGTACTTCTTCTTCCCGATGGCGGACCTCGAGCAGACCCTCGGGGTCCTCGGCCGGGTCCTGATCGGCGTGTCGATCGGGGCGGTGCTGCTGGCCACGTTGGTGGGGGCGCGGGTCAGCCGACGACTGATCGATCCTGTGCGGCGGGCCAGCCGGGCCGCCCGCCACGTGGCCGAGGGGCTCCTGGAGACCCGGCTGGAAGTGGAGGGCGGCGACGAGCTCGCGGCGCTGGCCGCCTCGTTCAACGACATGGCCGCGGCGCTCGAGGAGCGGATCGCCCGGGAACGCCGGTTCGTGGGCGACGTGTCCCACGAGCTGCGCACACCACTCACCACCTTGCGAGCGTCCACCGACTACCTCCTCGAGCACGGCGAGGAGCTGACGCCGCCGGTTCGACGGGCGGCGGAGCTGCTGGCAGCCGACCTCGAGTACCTCCAGCGGCTTGTCGACGACCTCCTGGATCTCTCCCGGGTCGAGGCCGGGCGCGTCGACATGGCCTGGGAGCGGCTCAACGTGGCCGACCTGGCTCGCGAGGTCGTGGCTCGGCGCACCCGGACCGGCAGCCAGATCGTGCGCATCGAGGTGGAGGCCGAGCCGGAGCGCCTGGCCACCGTGGCCGACAAGCAGCGGCTGGAGCGAGTGGTCGGAAACCTCCTGGAAAACGCGCTCAGCCACGGCGAGGGGAAGGACGTCACGGTTCGAGTGGGGGCCGAGGACGGCTCGGTGCGGCTGGCCGTGGAGGACCGCGGACCAGGTGTTCCCCCGGGGGCCGCCCACCGCATCTTCGAGCGCTTCTACAAGGCCGACCCGTCACGCCGCCGCCGCGAGGGACGCGGCTCGGGCCTAGGACTGGCCATCGCCAGGGAGAACGCCCACCTCCACGGCGGCGAGATCTTCGTGTCCAACGGCCGCAGCGGGGGGACCCGGTTCGAGCTGCGCCTCCCGCGACGCGACATCGAGCCGGTGGAGCCGTGAGGCTCGCTGGGATCCTGGCGCTCATGGCGGTCCTGGCCGGGGGCTGCCGGAGCGAGGGCCTCACGGTCCTGTCCGAATCTGATCTGCCCGAGGACGTATACGGCTCGCCTGCGCCCACGCCGGCCCAAACCCCCGAGATTCCTTTGCAGGGCACGGTCTATCTCGTCCGGGGAGATCGGCTCTGGGCGCATCAGGGGTCGCTGCAATCGGGTGTCGCGGATTCGCTCGCCGAGGCCCTCGTCCTGGCACTGATCACCGCGTCGCCTCCCAACAAACCGGGTCGCGTCACCAACGAGATCCCTCCGAACACGCGACTGAACGAGGTTCGCATCGACGGCGTGGTCGCGACCGTCGACCTGTCTTCGGAGTTCGAAGGCGCAGCGCCGACCGAGATCCAGCGGCTGCGGATCGCCCAGGTCGTGTACACGCTCACCCAGGAAGACACAGGCATCCGCGCGGTGCGGATCAGCATCGACGGTGTGCGGCAGCCGCTGAACGACCTCGACGTCCCGGCGAGCCGGAGCGACTACCAGGGGATCGCTCCGCCGAACGAGGGACAGCGGTAAGGCGAACGCCCCACGACGAAAAGCGCGGTCGTGGCGGCCTTCACGAAACCGTCATATCTCCGTCGCGGAAGCGAAACGGTCGCAGGGCATCCTCGGTGGTGCTGGAGGCGGCCATCCCCCTCCCGTCCGGGGCCGGCCGCCAGGCGCGGAGCCCTCCTCCGGCGGACGGTCGGTCTCTCGAGCCGAGACCAGCCTCCCTCCGGGGGATCCCCTCTCCACCCGTACCCGGCCGGGGGAGGGCCCGCGCATCCCCCTCCTTAGATCCGACCGGCTTTCCCGGCGATCTGCGGCAGTCGCCTGTTCAGGGCGTCCAGGACTGCCCTGGCCCCGCTGGCGCTCTCCTGTCCCTTCGGGCTGGTGACGGCGCCGACATACCGCTGGCTCCCGACACGCACCGTGACCACGAGCACGTCGAGGTCGTCGCTGCCCTCGCTCCGGTACACGCCCTCCACGCTCAGGTCCGAGTCGAGCAGCGGTTTCATCGCGTCGGCCACGGCCTGCGCCGAGGCGTAGCTCCGTCCAGCCTCGGTGGGCTGCCCGCGCCCCCGCCCCTTGAGCATCTGCCCGCGCCAATCGAGGACAACGTCGACCGAGGTCTCGTCGTCGATGCCCACCGTGAGGTCGATCAGTCGGACCCTGGGCTCCTCGCCATCGGCCCTCCCGTCGATCTCCTCGAGGCGAACCGACCCGCTCCCGACGACCCGGAGGAGCTCGTGCCTGGCCAGCTCAGGGTCGGCGTTCGGGTCCAGGAGGATACGGAGCGAGGGCGGGTCGCCCGGCGACAGCTCCGCCCAAGACACGCCGGGGATCTCCCGGACCCGCCGCTCCAGCGAGGGAGGAAGGTCCTCACCGCGAGCGGCCAGCCACTCGATCACGAACCGCGCGAACCGCAGCGCCTCAGCGGCCTGCGTGGCCGTGACGCCGCGGAGGATCACGATCTTGCTCCCGTTCTTCCCCAGCCACCGGGCGTGGGCCATCGGCACGTTGACCTCGGCCTCTACCCGGCCCTCGATCATGGCGTGCCGGGCCTGCTCCACCAGCTCGGCCACGTCGACGGAGGACAGTCCGTGGGGCTCGATCAGCAGGCGCTCGTTCCCGGACGGGGTCAGCAGGATGTACGCGGCGGACTCGGCCTCGGTCTCAGCGACCAGCCACCTGAGGACGTCACCGATCCCGGCGTCCTCGTCGAACTGGGTGGTCCCGGGCTCGGGGATGTCGGTGCTCTGCATCGCTTCTATCGAGGCAACGGTGGAAGGATCCACACGAGATCCCTTCGTGCCCGTGTCCCGCCTCCAGTCCTCGGCGTCACCGGGTGCGGGCCACTCTCGCCGCGCAAGAAGGCAGGCTAACCGAAGGGGTGAAATCCGCCAAGCGCGGGCCGCCGTAGGGTGATCGGCCGACTCCCATTCGGCCGACTGCTTACTCGGCGGACTCCTTGGCCGAGAGCACGTCGAGGATCGCCTGGGCGTCGGCGTCCTCGAGCGGAGAGGCCGGCCTGGTCTTGGCCGCCTCGACAACGGTCCGGAGGTTCGTTTCGGTCATCTCCAGACGGCGGCGGAGCGAGGCGACCTCGTCCTCGAGCCCGTCGGCTCGACGACGGTCCTCGCCGGCCCGCCGAGTGACCTCCACGGCTTCGCGCCGGGCGGCGTCGGCCTCGACGCGGGCCCGGTCGAGGGCCGATCGAAGCTCGGCGGCCTCGGCCGACAGCTCGATCAGCCGCTCGATCACGGCCCGTCCGAGCCCCTCGTAGGTGGGCCGCTCGTCGATCACCTCGCCGTCGTGCTCCTGGCGGGCTCGACGTCGCCGGGAGGGTCGGCGGACGGTGGCCGGCTCGCCTGGCTCCAGCGGCCGCGAGTCGAGGAGCCGGTAGCGGCTCCCCTCCTGGGCGATGCGCCCCCGCGACATCAGGGCCCGGACCGCCCTGGCCACGCTGAGCCGGTTCGTGATGCCCGAGCCGGCCGCAAGCTCGGCGGGCGGGGACGCGATCACCTCGCCGACCTCGGTCCGCTCCGCGGCGGCCTCGAGGATCGCGTTGCTCTCTGAAAGGCTTTGCGTGTTCACGGCCTGTTTCTATCACGGCCCCATGACGCCCGCCCAGACCGAAAGAGTGACAAAACCCGTCGAGGGGGTTGCCGGGCGGCGGCGGGATGGTGTACAAACCGTCCCGGAGTCGCTGAGGTCTTCGGGCCTCGGCGGCTCCGTTTTTGTGGCCTATCGGTGGCGGTACGTGATCCGCCCCCGGGTCAGGTCGTAGGCCGAGAGCTCGAGCGTGACCCGGTCACCCGGCAGGATCCGGATGTAGTGCTTCCGCATCTTCCCGGAGATGTGCCCGAGAACCCGATGGCCGTTGTCGAGGTCCACCCGGAACATCGTGTTCGGCAGGGCCTCCACGATGGTCCCCTCGACCTGGAGCGTGTCCTCCTTCGGGGCACCGGCCCGCTCGGCGCGTTTGGCGCGGTCGGCTGCGCTGACCGGCCGCCGGCCGGCCGAGCGTCTCGGCGGTGGTCGTCCCCTTCGTCGTGCCACGGGCTGAAGCGTACCAGGGACCAGGACTCATCCGACGCCGAGCCCTGTCATCAGCGCCCGGAGCGTCAGGCCGAAGCAGAAGAACGAGGCCATGGCGAACGGCGCCCACGGGCGGTGGGCGAACGCCTCGCGGGCCAGCACGTGCGCCACGCCAAGGACGAGCGCCGGAAACACCGCCCCGTAGACGATGTGCAGGATCGTGGCGCGTCCGCCGATGAGGAGCAGGATCACGCCGACCAACGCCTGCAGTAGGACGGCTCCCTGGACGAAGCCGATCACCCACCAGAACGCCTGGCCCGGTCCTCGGCGCACGATCCAGGTAACCAGGCCCCACAGCGTCACCAGGCCGAACGCCCCTACGATCGCCGAGCCGGCGACGAGGTGCAGGGCCCGCACGCGCGCGTCAGAGGTACTGGCCCGGAGGCCCCTGGGGGTCCTGGGGCGGCTGGCCCGGCTGGCCGGGCATCTGCCCAGGGCCGAGCTGGCGGCGCCGCACCTCCTGGAGGGCCGCCTGGGCCTGCATGTGCTGGGCCCACAGCGCGGCCTGGATGCCGTGGAACAGTCCCTCGAGCCAGCCGAGAAGCTGCGCCTGGGCAACGCGTACCTCCGACTCGCTGGCCGGGTTGTTCAGCGGCCCCATGAGGGTGCTCAGCTCCTGTTGGAGATCGGGCGACAGCGCGTCCTTCAGCTGGTCGACCGAGGACCGATATATCTCCGCCAGGCGGTCCCGACCGGGGTCATCGATCCGGCCCCCGCGGACCTCCTCGACCAGCTCTCGGATCATCGAGGCGATCCTGAGCAGCTTGGCGGGGTGGGCGATGACGCCCTCGCCCTCGCCCTCCTCGCGCGTGATCGGCTCGCCGCCCGGGGTGACGATCTCGGGGCGGGGCCTCGGTTGATCGCTCACGCGGATAGCCTACCCGGGGCGCCGCTAGACGACCGCTCTGGCCACCGCTGTGGCCGCGGCGGCCACCACCACGACCACCAGGATCGGGGCCCGGAGCAGCAACGCCACGACTGCCGCGGCGATCCCGATCAGGCGCTCGTCGAGGACGAGGTCCCGCCCGGCGGCCAGGACTGAAGTCACGACGAGTGCCGCCAGGAGGGCCGGCGCCAGGAGCCCCACCACAGCCTGGACCCGGCCCGGAAGCGGCCTCCCTCCCAGGAACACCGGGCCGATCGCCTTGATGGCCATCGTGGCGAGGCCGACGATCACGACGACGACCCAGGCTGCGGTCATCGGCGCAGGCCGACCAGGCAGGCCACGCTGGCGGCAACGATCGGGACGCCGGGCGGGGCCACCGGGATCAGGGTCGAAGCGATGCCGGCGCCCAGGAGCGCGGCCGCGATCGCTCGAGCGTTTCGGAGCTGTGGCCACAGCAGCGCCAGGAACAGGGCGGGGAACGCCGCGTCGAGGCCGAGGACGTTCGGATCGCCCAGAAACTCGCCTCCGAGCGCGCCCACCGCCGTGCTCGAGGTCCATGCCGCGTACAGGACCAGGCCCGCGCCGATCAGGCGGCGGAGGTCGAAGCGCCCATCGCCACGATGGGCGATTGCCCACGACTCATCGACGACCAGCTGAGCGATGAGGAACCGGCGCCAGAATCCCCCTTCGATCACGGGAGCTACGGTGACGCCGATCGGCCCGTACCTGGCGTTGAGCAGGACGGCCGCGGTGACGGCGCTGGCCACAGCGCCGCCGCCCTCGAGGATCGAGGCTGAGGCGAACTGCGCCGAGCCGGCGAACGTCGTCGCGGACATCACCACCGCGGCCAGAGGGGGGAAGCCGGCCGAGCGGGCCAGCACGCCGTAAGAGATCCCAAAGCCGGCCACGGCGATGGTGAGCGGCAGGACTGCCCGAGCGCCGCCACCGAAGCTGAGGCCGGGATCCTTCGGCTCCAAGGGTCGCGAGCTCACGGCGGACGGGATGGTACAGACGCCCGTCAGCTTCGTCCGCGAGCCCGTCCGTATCATGGCGGCGATGCTCGTCGCGGCCGCGTTCCTCGTCATCGGCCTGCTGCTGGGGTGGGGCTTCGGCGGATCGCTGCGCAACATCGCGCACGTCCGCGTGGCGCTGTGGTGGTTGTTCCCGGTCGGGCTGGTGCTGCAGATCCTGCCGGTGCCTGTGGCCGAGACCGGGACGGCCCGCTATCTGCCGTTTGCAGTGCTGCTGATCTCGTACGTCGTGCTGATCGCCGTGGCCGCGATCAATTGGCGGCTGCGCGCGGCGCCGCTGATCCTGGCCGGCCTGGTGCTGAACCTGATCCCGATCGCATTGAACGAGGGGATGCCGGTGTCGGGCTCGGCGGTTCGGGAGGTGGGCGGCTCCGTGTCCTCGGTCCCGACCGAACCCGGCGGGAAGCACCACCTGGCCACCGGTGAGGACCAACTTGTGTTCCTCGGCGACGTCATCCCCATGCGGGCGCCGTTCCGCGAGGTGGTCAGCGGGGGGGACCTGGTGCTGTGGCTGGGTGCGGCCGTGTTCCTGGCCGCGGCTATGCTGGCCCTTCCCGAGCGCCCGCCTCGGCCGCCCGTCCCGGACGCCCGTCGGTCTCGACCATCCACGATGTGGGGAACTCTGCAGTGACGGTCGTGCCCTGCTCCAGGGCGCTGTCGATCCTGAAGTCGCCGCCGGCGACCTGCGCCCGCTCCTTCATCATCGTTAGGCCGTAGTGCCCCTCCGGCTCACCGGTTTCGACGTCGAAGCCCTTGCCGTCGTCGGCCACCCGGAGCCGGGCGCCGTCGGCGGTGGGCTCGAGCATGATGGCGATGGAGCCAGCCTCGGCGTGCTTGATCGCGTTCATGACCGCCTCGCGGGCCACGTGGTAGCAGAGGAGCTGGACGGGAGGCGCCATCTCCACGTCATCGAGGTGCGTGCGGATGCGGACGCCTGTGTCGCGTTCGACCTCCTGGGCGTACGAGCTCAGGGCCTCCCTGAGCCCAGCCCTGCCTAGCGGTGACCGATGCAGGTCTCGGATGAGGGCCCGGATCAGCTGCATGGCCCTGTCGCGGGACTCGCGGAGGGAGGCGATCTCTTCTCTGGCCTTCTCGGGGTTCCCCTTCTCGAGCTGCTTCTCGGAGATGTCGAGGTGCAGGGCCATGCGGTAGAGCACCTGGGCGAGATCGTCGTGGAGGTAGCCGGCGATCTGCTTCCGCTCGTCCTGCCGCTCCTCGGCCATCCGGTTGGAGAGCGCGCGGAGGACGACCTCGCGGTCTTGGAGCTCGGAAGTGGCCTCCTCGAGGGCGCGGGTGCGGAAGAACATCTGCCGTGCAAGCAGCAGCGGCATTACGAACGCCGCCACCGCCCACCACCC
>CALAEC010000176.1 GCA_937890785.1 uncultured Actinomycetes bacterium | reverse complement strand
TGGCCGAGCGGGTGGAGCCGATCCATCCCGACGAGGACCGTTCCGGCCGGGTGGCCGCCGTGGATATGGGCACGAACTCGATCCGGTTGCTGGTGGCCTCGCCGAAGGGAGACGGTGACCTGTTCGAGCTCGGTCGCGACATGGTGATCACCCGGCTCGGTCAGGGTGTCGACCGGACCGGGCGGCTGGCACCGGCGGCCCTCCGCCGGACCATGGACGTGCTGGCGCGCTACGTCCGCCGGGCCCATGCCCTCGGCGTGGAGCGGATCCGGGTCGGCGCCACCAGCGCGGTGCGGGACTCGGCCGACCGGCGGCTGCTAGACGCCGAGGTCGCCCGGATCGCCGGCGCGCCGCCAGAGGTGCTGACCGGGGACCGCGAGGCCGAGCTGTCGTTCCTCGGCGCCACGCGGGGGCTGGACCAGCCGGCGCCGTTCCTCGTGTTCGACATCGGCGGGGGGAGCACGGAGGTGGCCATCGGGACCGACGCCGTCGAGGCCGCCGTCTCGGTCGATATCGGGAGCGTCCGGGTGACCGAGCGTGTGAGCCCGAGCGATCCCCCGACGCCCGAGGACCTCGAGGCGATGCGCCGCGTGGCCGACGAGGCGCTGGGGGAGGCGGCGGAACGAGTGCTGCTCGGCAGCGGCGCCACCCTGGTGGGGGTTGCCGGGACCACCACCACGGTGCAGGCCATCGCCCTCGGCCTGGAACGGTACGACCCCGAGGCGATCCACGGCACGGTGCTCACCCGCGACTCGGTGGCCGAGGTCCTGGAGCGGCTGGCGGCCATGACCACCGCCGAGCGCCGGGCCCTCCCCGTGATGGCCCCTGGACGGGAGGACGTGATCGTGGCCGGCACCGTGATCCTCGGCGCGATCCTGGATCACTGGGCTGCGGGGTCGTGCGTGGTGTCCGAGCGGGACATCCTCGAGGGGCTGGCCATCGAGATGGTCGAGGGCTCCGCGCCTCGATAACCTACGCGACGCGCCATGGCCCGGAAGACTCGACGCCGCCAGCTCCAGAAGCTCGCCGACCGTCGCGCCGCGGAGCGCCGTCGGCGCCGCCGCCAGCGGATCATCGCCGGCGTGGTGGCCGGAGCGGTGGCGGTGGGCGGGCTCGGTGTGGCCGCGCTCGCGTTCCTCGGCGGTGAGGAACGGGACCGGCCACAGGCCGGCCCGGAGACCAGCCCGTCACCCGAGACCAAGCCGGTCGCCTGCGGCGCCCAGGCCCCCAGGAGCGCGGAGGAGGAGAAGCCGATGTACGACAAGCCGCCGAAGATGCAGATCGATCCCGACGCGAGCTACACGGCGGTGATGGATACGTCGTGCGGGACGATCGAGATGGAGCTGCTCGCCGATCAGACCCCCGTGACCGTGAACAACTTCGTGTTCCTGGCTCGCGAAGGGTTCTACGACGGGCTGACGTTCCACCGGATCATCCCGGACTTCGTGCTCCAGGGCGGCGACCCCGCGGGGGACGGGAGCGGCGGGCCCGGCTACCAGTTCGAGGACGAGATCGTGGACCGTCTGAAGTTCAACGAGCCGTTCCTCCTGGCCATGGCCAACTCTGGCGAGGACACCAACGGGAGCCAGTTCTTCATCACCACCGGCGAGCCGAAGCACCTGAACGGCCTCCACACGATCTTCGGCCGGGTGACGAAGGGCAAGGACGTGGTCAAGGAGATCGAGGCTCGCGGCACCTCGGCGGGGCCCCCGACCGAGACGGTCTACATCGAGCGGGTCCGCATCCAGGAGAGCTAGCCGCCGCGGTACCATCGACGGGCCCGGGTGGTGGAATGGGAGACACGGGACCCTTAAAAGGTCCTGTCCCTCTGGGACGTGTGGGTTCGAATCCCACCCCGGGCACGCAGTTGGGACGATGGGGTTTCTGTTCAAAACGATTTGGATATGGCTTTTTTCGTATATGCCTTGACAGTCCCGAGAGCCACCTATATCTTCCGCCTCCGCAACGCTCGGAACATGAAGGTTCATCCGTAGCGCAGGAAGCGGAGGAGTGCTCCATTCGGGACCGGGACTCGCCTTGAGCACTCCGCGGCTCTTGCGCGTCATGATGCTGGCAGTAGTTTCGGCGATTGCTGCGGGTCTCTTGGTCTCGTTTCTTCCAGTGATTCGTACAGTCGATCCATCGGGAGAGATTCGATATGCCAACCCACTTCAGACCAGCGGCGCTTACGCGATTCTGCACAATTTCGCTCCGGCCGTGACCAGCGCTGTCGCCGTGGCTTTTCGGCGATGGCGGTTCGTGCGCCTTCTCGCGACACTGCCTTACTTGTACTACGCAGTGCTCGCTTTGCCTTTCCTTTTTGGTGCGTTCTTCATTCCCGCGGCGGCGCTACAGGTTGCGGCCGTGTTTCTTAGGGATGAATCTGAGGATAGCTTCTCCGGGAAGGTGACGTAACGTGTTCGGTACGCCTGCGATGGGTAAATGCCCTACAGACCTCCCGATTCGCGGAAGGAGGGACGACATGGGCAGGTTCCTGACGGCAGCGATGGTGGCTGTTCTTGGATCGCTCCTCCTGGGACCTACGGTCCAGGGCCAGGAGGAGGTCGTCTGTCTGGGGAAGACGGCCACGATCTTAGGCACCGCTGAGAAGGACCGCATCAAGGGCACCGAAGGCGACGATGTCATCAACGGCCTGGCCGGCGACGACGTCATCGATGGGCTCGGGGGTGTGGACCTGATCTGCGGGGCAGGCGGGGACGACACCATCCGGGGTGGCGACGGCGACGACTCGCTGGCCGGTCGGTCCAACGACGACCACCTCACCGGCGGCGAGGGGTTCGACGGCGCCGATGGCGGCCCCCACCACCGCAGCGACATCTGCAACGCCGAGGTCGAGACGACCTGCGAGCGGTAGGCGCTCGTATCGCTCCGTCGGCCTCAGCGCCTCCCCCGTCGACCCGTTGGTAGTCGAGAAGGCGGGGGAGGCGTCACAGGCCGGCCGGCACTCCTCAGCGGTGAGGTCCCCACGGGATCACGACCGTGATCTCGAGGGTATCGAGGCCGGGTGTGGCATCTGTGGGTGTCCGGCCCCGGGCACGCAGTCGGGACGATGGGGTTTCTGATTCGGAGGTCTCCCGTGATGGCGCCAGGACGGAGTTCGATAGCGATGGATGAGCTGATTTCTGAGTATCGGGATGCTGCTTTGACTCATAGGACAGCGAGCCGAGCCGGTGACCATGAGAAAGCGAACTCAGCGTACGAACGGTTGGCGAGCATCGTCCGAGAGGTACGAAAGCGGAGTGACGAGGAGAAGACCGTCTTTCTCGAGCTCCTCAGCGATCCCAGCATCGAAGTTCGTGGATGGGCGGCGTCCCACGCGCTGGAGTTCGCTCCTGACCGAGCAGAGCCGGTGTTAGAGGAGATTGCGTCAGGCCCCGAATCACTTGAGGAATTCAGTGCCCGAATAGTTCTCCAAGAATGGCGAGGTGGTCGGCTTCAATTCCCTATGACGGTTCGATAGCTACGCCTATGCCGCGGGCGCATGCTAGCGTTCATAGGAGCCGGAGCCAATACGACCGTCTACGGCGTAAGCGTTGCGGTTGACGACAAGAAGGCTTGGAGTTGGAAAGGCGCATTGGCAGCTGGCCTGGGAGGCGGAACTGCTGGAGCGACGACCGCGGCCACGTGGGGTCTTGGAATCCCTGCTTTACCGGCACCTGGCATCAACTTCGCCGGAGGCGCATTCGCGCGGCGGCAGCGGGATCAATCTGTGTTGATACATCAACGGGGAGCATCCTGGGAGCTGGCCTATTCAATGCAGCCGGTGGTCAGGTCGCAGGGGAGTTCTTCCCGAAGCCGGTCGGAAAACATGTCGCTCCTCAGTCGGCCGTAGCTCAGGCTGGATATGCTGGCGCTACC
>CALAEC010000175.1 GCA_937890785.1 uncultured Actinomycetes bacterium | reverse complement strand
GCGTTCGAGCTGTAGAGCACCCCGTCCGGGGTCGTCCAGGCCACGTGGTGGACGCCGTCGGCGTCGACTGCGATGGCCGTCTCCGAGGCCTCGTCGACGTCCTGGTCATCGGCCACGGGGCCGCGGGTCCACACCTCCCCGACCAGGTGGGCGTGCATCACGGCCGGAAGCGTCGGAGCCTGTGGGTCCTCGGCCGGCGGCGCCCCTCCCTCGACCTCCTCATCGAACGCCAGGTAGGTCAGGTGGGGGTTGCCCTCGGCGTCGGTGGCCAGGGACAGGCCTCCGCCCGAGTCGGCCTCGGCGTCGACCACGAGGGAGAACCACGCCGGCCCCTCGGGCTCCTGGGGACGGACCACGATGTCGGGGGCGCCGCAGGCAGCGGCCAGGAGCGTCAGGACGCTCAGCTCTGGCAGGACCCGTCTCAGCACAGCGGGAGGTGTTCTATCACAGGGGTCACGCGGACGTCCGCGCAGCGGCCACCGGCTCGGCGAGGGCGTTGGCGAGGAACCGGCCTGTGTGCGACTCGGGCGACCGAGCAACCTCCTCTGGCGGCCCCGCGGCCACGACCTCGCCGCCGGCCTCGCCGCCCTCCGGCCCCAGGTCGATCAGCCAGTCCGCGGTCTTCACCACGTCGAGGTTGTGCTCGATCACCACGACGGTGTTCCCGGCGTCCACCAGGCGCTCCAGGACCGACAGCAGCTTGCGGACGTCGTCGAAGTGGAGGCCCGTGGTGGGCTCGTCGAGGATGTAGAAGGTGCGGCCTGTGGCCCGCCTCGACAGCTCCGAGGCCAGCTTGACCCGCTGGGCCTCGCCGCCCGACAGCGTCGGCGCCGGCTGGCCCATCTTGATGTACCCGAGCCCCACGTCCGAGAGCGTCTGGAGGTGGCGGGCGATCACCGGGATGTTCCGGAAGAACTCCAGGGCCTCGTCCACGCTCATGGCCAGGACGTCGGCGATGCTGCGGTTCTTGAACCGGACCGCCAGCGTCTCCCGGTTGTACCGCTTCCCCTTGCACACCTCGCAGGTCACGTAGACGTCGGGGAGGAAGTGCATCTCGATCTTGATCTGGCCGTCGCCGGCGCAGGCCTCGCACCGGCCGCCACGCACGTTGAACGAGAACCGGCCGGGCTTGTACCCACGGACCCGGGCCTCCGGCGTCTGGGAGAACAGCCGTCGGACGTGGTCGAACATCCCGGTGTACGTGGCCGGGTTCGACCGGGGGGTCCGGCCGATCGGCGACTGGTCGACGTGGACGACCTTGTCGATCTCCTCCCAGCCGACCAGGCGTCGGTGCTTCCCGGGGACGATCCGGGAGCGGTTCACCTTCTGCTGGAGCGCTCGGTGCACCACATCCTCGACCAGCGTCGACTTCCCCGAGCCCGACACCCCGGTGACGCAGATCAGCAGGCCCAGCGGGAATGCCACGTCGATCCGCTTCAGGTTGTGCTCCGCGGCGCCCTTCACCTCGAGAGCGCGACCGTCCGGGACCCGCCGGACCCGCGGCGTGGGGATGCTCCGCCGCCCGGCCAGGTACGCGCCGGTGACCGACGGATCGTGATCGAGCATCCCCTCGACGGAACCGGCGTACACGATCTCGCCGCCGGCCTCGCCGGCCCCCGGGCCGATGTCGACCACCCAGTCGGCGGCCCGGATCGTGGTCTCGTCGTGCTCAACCACGATCAGCGTGTTGCCGAGGTCCCGGAGCCGCACCAGCGTGTCGATCAGCCGTCGGTTGTCACGCTGGTGAAGGCCGATCGAGGGCTCGTCCAGCACGTACAGCACGCCGACCAGGCCGGAGCCGATCTGCGAGGCCAGCCGGATGCGCTGAGCCTCGCCTCCCGCCAGTGTTCCGGCCGCGCGGGCCAGCGTGAGGTAGTCGAGGCCGACGTCGACCAGGAACCCGAGCCGAGCCCGGATCTCCTTCAGGAGCCGCTCCGCGATCATGGCCTCCCGCTCCGACAATCGGGACGGCAGGTCCCGAAGGAACGAGAGCGTGGCCGACACCGACATCGAGGTCAGCTCGGCGATGTTGAGGTCGGCCACCGTGACCGCCAGCGACTCCGGCTTCAGCCTGGCGCCCTTGCACGCGCGACACGGCACCTCACGCATGTACTGCTCCCACCGCCACCGGGCGTGGTCGGAGTCGGTCTCGGCGTGACGGCGCTCGATCGTGGGGATCAGGCCCTCGTACGTGGTCCAGTACGCTCGCTGGCGCCCGTACCGGTTCCGGTACCGGACGTAGATCTCGCGGTCGGACCCGTACAGGATCACGTCCTTGGCGGCGTCCGACAGCTTCCGCCACGGCGCGTCCAGCGAGAACCGGTGGGCTTCGGCGGTGGCCTCCAGCACCCGTCCCCAGTATTCGAGCCGGGCCGAGGCGAACGGCGCCAGAGCCCCCTCGCGGATCGACAGATCCGGGTCGGGCACCACCAGCGCCGGGTCGACCTCGAGCCGGGTCCCCAGCCCGTCGCACGTCTGGCAGGCGCCGTACGGCGAGTTGAACGAGAAGTTCCGGGGCGCCAGCTCCTCGAACGACAGCCCGTCGTAGGTGCAGGCCAGCTTCTCCGAGAACGTCACGATCTCCTCGCGGCCGTCGGTCTGCACGGCCAGCGCGGCCAGCCCCTCGGACAGCTCCAGCGCGGTCTCCACCGAGTCGGCCACCCGGCGGCGGATGTCCGGCTTGGCCACCAGGCGGTCCACCACCACCTCGATGTCGTGCTTGTAGTACCGGTCCAACCGGATCGGATCCGACAGCTCCCGGACCTCGCCGTCGATCCGGGCCCGGGAGAACCCCCGGCGGGCCAGGTCCTTCAGCAGCCGCTCGTACTCCCCCTTCCGCCCCCGCACCACCGGGGCCAGGACCTGGAAGCGGGTCCCCTCCGGCAGGCTCACGACCTGGTCGACGATCTGATCGGGGGTCTGCCGGCCGATCGGGCGGCCGCACTTTGGGCAGTGGGGGTGGCCGATCCGGGCGTACAGGACCCGAAGGTAGTCGTACACCTCGGTGATCGT
>CALAEC010000174.1 GCA_937890785.1 uncultured Actinomycetes bacterium | reverse complement strand
ACATCGTGAACGCGGCCTCCAGCACCGGGTCGGCCCCGGCCTCCTGGAGGTGGTACGAGCACACGTTGATCGGGTTCCACCGCTGGACCTCGCGGAGCGTCCACGTCACCAGGTCGGCGGTGAGCCGCATCGAGGGCCCCGGCGGGAACGCGTACGTCCCCCTGGAGAGGTACTCCTTGAGGATGTCGTTCTGGGTCGTCCCGGACAGCGCACTGGGGTCGGCGCCCTGCTCCTCGGCCACCGCGACGTACAGCGCCAGGAGCCACACCGCGGTGGCGTTGATCGTCATCGAGGTGTTCATCTCGGCCAGCGGGATGCCGTCCAACAGCGCCCTCATGTCGCCGAGGTGGCCGACCGGCACCCCCACCCGCCCGACCTCGCCGCGGGACATGGGGTGGTCTGCGTCGTAGCCGCACTGCGTGGGGAGATCGAAGGCGATCGACAGGCCGGTCTGGCCCTTGGCCAGGTTGGCCCGGAACCGTTCGTTGGTCTGGCGAGGCGTGGCGTAGCCAGCGTAGGTGCGGAAGATCCAGGGCTTGTCCGGGGTCATGTTCGCCTCCGGCGTCGCCGGAAAGTATACGGGCGGGGAGTTCTCAGAAGCCCTGGCCGCCGACCCCGCAGACCTCGTTGAGGTACACGTACGGGCTCACGGCCGAGCCGCCGCCGGGGTGGTACTCGAAGTGGTTGTGGGGCGGGGTGCTGGCGGCGTTCCCGGTGTTCCCGACGAGCCCGATGAGCTGGCCGGGCTCGACGTGCTGGCCGTCCACCCCGACATGCTCGGCGAGGTGGGCGTTGTACACGTAGTCGGAGTTGACGTCGGCGTACACGTGCACCGAGATCCCCCCGAGGCCGTTGTAGCTCTCCTCCGCCCGCCCGGCGAACGGCGCCAGGATCGGCGTGCCGGCCGGGGCGAAGATGTCGTTGCCCTGGTGCGTGTGCCCGACCCGGGGGAAACCGAAGTCGTCGATGTAGGAACGCGGCGGGTCGACCGGGCACCAGTAGAACGGGCCGTCGGCCGAGGGCGGCGGCCCTCCGGTCCCGCCACCGATGATCCCGAACTGGGCCTCGAACTCCCGCTGGGCCTTCTCGGTCAGCCGCTCGACGATGACCTCGGCCTCGTCGACCCGCTCCTGGTACTCGGCCTTGACCGTCTCCTCGCGCTCCCACTTCGCCTCGAGCTGCTCCCCCTTCCCGGCCAAGCCGGCTCGCTGACGTTCCAACTCCACCTCGTATTCCTTGAAGCTGCGACGGAGCTCCGTGAGCTCCTGCCGCTGGACCGCGAGGCCTTCGGCCACGCCGGCATCCTTCCGGATCAGGGCGTCCAGGAAGTTGAACCGGTCGGCCAGATCGTTGAGCGAGTCGGCGTTGAGAAGGAGCTCCACCACGCCCGCCGGGCCGCGCATGTACACGTCCCGCGCCCGGACGTTGAGGGTCCCCTGGAGCTCCAGCGCCTTGTTCCGGGAACGCTCGATCCCCGCCTCGGCGTCGGCCTTGGCCGCCTCGAGGGCCTCGATGTGGGTGGTCACCTGGGAGATCTGGTTGGTCAGGCTCTGGATGGCCGCCCGGACCTGCTCGACCCGATCCTTGGCCCGTTTCAGGGAGCCCTCGAGCTCCTTCAGCTCCTCCCTGGCCTGGTCCAGCTCGCGCTGGGTCTGGGTGGTCTGGGCGCCGGCGGGGACGACCTGGACGAAGGCGAGCACGACGAGGAGGGCTCCGGCGGCATGCCGGAGCCTACGGACCGGCGATCCCCGGCTCGCGTCACTCATGGATTGCTCGATCCCCCTCTGGGCGCCTGACAGCCTGACCTCCCCAGCCGTGTGATTCAAGCATCGGCCCCGCCGGGGGGCCGACTTGAGGCCAGGCCCATCAGAGGTCGGTGCCGGGGAGCCCCAGGTCGCGGGCGATCAGGATCCGCTGGATCTCGTTGGTCCCTTCGCCGATCTCCAGGACCTTGGAGTCGCGGTAGAACCTGGCCACGGGGTACTCCTCGATGAAGCCGTACCCCCCGTGGACCTGCACCGCCTCGCGGGCGCACGTGACGGCTACCTCGCTCGCGTGCAGCTTCGCCAGCGAGGCCGCGGCCTTGAACGACCGCCCCATGTCGCGGAGCCAGGCGGCCTTGTAGGTGGCCAGCCGGGCCGTCTCCACCCGGACCTGCATGTCGGCGATCTTGAACTGCATCCCCTGGAACGCCCCGATCGGCCGGCCGAACGCCTCCCGCTCGCCGGCGTACTTCACGCTCTCCTCCAGGGCGCCCTGGGCCAGGCCCACGGCCAGCGCGGCGATGGCGATGCGCCCCTCGTCGAGGATCGCCAGGAACTGGGCGAAGCCGCGCCCCCGCTCCCCCAGCAGGTTCTCCTCGGGCACCCGGCAGTCGTCGAACGCCAGCTCGTGGGTGTCGGAGGCGTGCCATCCCACCTTCCGGTAGGAACGGCCCACGGTGAACCCCGGCGTGTCGGCGGGCACGATGATGGCCGAGATCTCCTTCGAGCCGTCCTCGCGCGTCCCCGTCACCGCGGTGATCGTGGCCACCTTCGAGATCGGGGTGCCGCTGTTCGTGATGAACGCCTTGGACCCGTTGATGACCCAGTGCCCGTCCTCGAGCCGGGCCGTCGTCTTGGTGGCCTCTGCGTCCGAGCCGCCGCCGGGCTCGGTCAGGCCGAAGGCCCCGAGGATCTCACCCCGGGCCATCGGCGCCAGCCACCGCCGCTTCTGCTCCTCGGTCCCGAAGGTGTGGATGGGGTTGGCCCCGAGGCCGACGGCCGCCTCCAGGGTGATCGCGATCGACGAATCGATCCGGGCCAGCTCCTCGATGGCCAGGACCAGCGTGAGGAAGTCCGCCCCCTGGCCGCCATGCTCTTCGGGGAAGGGGAGGCCGAACAGCCCGAGCTCGGCCATCTGTTCCACCACGTCCATGGGGAGCTCCTCGGAGCGATCCATCTCCTCGGCCCGGGGAGCGATGACGTCTTCGGCGAAACGCCGGACGGCCTTGCGAAATTCCTCCTGCTCGGGGCTCAGGTCGAAGTCCACGGCCGGGAGCCTATCCCACCGCCGCCAGCGCGCCTCGGAGCTGCTCGACCTCGTTGAACGCACGGACCCATTCGGTCTCCTCGAGGATCTTCCGGGCTCGGGCCACCTCCTCGTCGCCACCGGCGGCCTCGGCGCTGAAGAGCGAAGCCACCCACCACGTCGAGACCGCCCCCGACCGCACGTGTCCCTGGCCGCGGTTCAGACGCAGAGCCTCCACGGCCAGCTCCCGGGCCGCCTCGACGTCGCCCTGGGCCAGCCGGACCAGCGACCGGGCCCACAACAGGGCCGGTCGGTCGCCGGGGCTACCGTCACCCTCGGGGAGGGCGGGGTCGTCGACCACCGCTCGGGCCTCGTCGAGCCGCCCCCGGAGCGCCAGGGTGATGGCCAGCTCGGCGGCGTTCCAGGCGATGAGCACGCGGTCGCCCAGCTCGACGCACAACTCGTACGACTCGCGGAGGTCAGCCTCTGCCTCGTCGTACCGCTCCATCAGCCGAAGCACGGTGCCGCGGTCGCCCAGGGCCGAGGCCAGCTCCCACCGCGCCCCGAGGTCGCGGTAGATGCGCACGGCCTCGCTGGAGCAGGCCAGCGCCTCCTCCAGCCGCCACATCGCCCGGAACGCGTTGCTCCGCCGCTCCTGAGCCGTGGCGATGGTGAACGCGTCGCCCAGCTCCCGGCCGAAAGCCAGGGCCGGGTCGGCCAGCTGGAGGACGCCGACCGGGTCTCCCTCCGCGGAGGTCACCCCCGCCAGTGAGATCAGCGCCCGGGCTTCGCCCCACGTGTCGTGCTGTGGGTTCTCCCGAGCGATCCGGAGGGCCTCCTCGAACGTTCGGCGGGCGGCCCCCATGTCCTCCCGCCAGTACCCGACCCACCCAGCCATCAGGAGCGTCCGGGCCATGGCCCAGGGATCGCCGAGCTCCTCGGCGGCCTCGAGGGCTCGCCGAAACTTCTCCTCGGCCCCGTCGATGTCACCGTGGATGTTCAGCGTGATGTCGGCCAGGAACCGCCCGGCCAGGGCCCCGGTCCAGGGGTCACCCTCGGCCAGCTCCAGGGCCTGGGACAGCCGGGCCTCCGCTTCCTCGTACTCGCCCAGCCAGTACCGGGCCTCCCCCATCCCGGCCAGGATCCGGGCCGCGTCGGGCTCCCACGCCTCCTGCGGCCCCGCCATGGTCAGGGCCCGCTCGTACAGGTCGATGGCGGCGCGGTTCTCCATCCGGCGCCGGGCCAGGTCACCGGCTCGGCGGAGCGCGGCCTCCGCTCGGCTGGCGGGCTCGCGGTCCTCGGGATCGAGGTCGAGCGCCGCCCTGGCCGCCTCCTCGAGGTGGAAGGCGACCTGCTGGGCGTGTCGCTCGGCCGCCTCGAGCTCGTCCAGCGCCTCGGCCACCTGCTCGTGGAGCCTGCGCCGAGCCCGCTTCGGCAGGCTGTCGTAGGCCACCTCGCGGAGCAGCTCGTGCCGGAACCGCCACCGGCCGCGGAACTCCTCGTCCCGCACCAGGAGCTCCTCGTCCTCCAGCGTCGCCAGCACCTCGGGGCCCGCGTCGGCCACGAGGGCCAGCTTCTCCTCGTGGAAGGCGCCGCCGGGGAAGATCGAGGCCACCCGGATCACGTTGCGGGCCGGCTCGGCGAGGTGGTCGATCCGTGAGGCGGCCACGGCCTGCACGGTCGGGGCCAGCGCGGCGCTCGGCCCCGGGAGGCCGTGGGTGTGGGCGTCGGCCTCGTGGAGGAGCATCCCGGTGGTCTCCACGATGAAGAAGGGGTTGCCCCCGGCCTCGCGGGCGATCCGGTCCGCGGTCACCTCGTCGATGGGGTTCCCCGCCGCGCCGGCCGCCAGGTCGAGCGACTCCCGGTAGCCGAGGGGTTCGAGCCGGAGAACCATGGCGTCGGAGGCACCTGCCCCCCAGGCCGGCCGATGCCGCACCAGGTCCTCGCGGGCCACGGCCACGACCGCGAGGGGGAGGCGCCGGCCCTCCCGGATCATCTCCTCGATCACGTCGAGCAGCGGGGCCCGGCCCAGATGGAGGTCCTCCAGGACGGCCACCACCGGTCCGGACCGGGTCAGCCCCTCCACCAGCGAGACCAGGCCGGCCCGGATCTCGGCGGCGCGGTACTGCGTCCGCTCCCGCGCCTCCTCGCCGATCCCGAGGAGCAGCCCGAGCTGGCCCACCACCCGATCGACGTCCGTCGGTTCGCAGCAGCCGCGGACGATCTCATCGAGGCGCCGCCGGAGCTCCTCCTCGGACGCCTCGCCGCCGAGGCCGAACCGGCGCCGCACCATGTCGATCAGGGGAGCGAACGTGGGGTCCTCGCCGAACTCACTGGCCCGGCCGAACATCACCACGGCGTCCTCGGGCATGCCGGCCAGGAACTCCTCCACGAGCCGGCTCTTGCCGATCCCCGGCTCGCCGACCACCGTCAGCAGGTGGGCCCGCGAGGTCTCTACGGCCCGCTCGAAGGCGCTTCGCACCAGCTCGAGCTCGCGCCGCCGGCCCACCAGCGGGATGGTCCGCCGCGAGGACCGGGGCGTCAGCGAGAGGACCGGTATGGCCGCGGGCTCGTCGGGGAAGCCCTTGGCCGCCACCCGCCGGGAGTCTTCGAACGAGGCCGCGTGACGCGTGAGGAGCCACGTGGTCTCCCCCACCAGGACCTCGCCGGGGTCGGCGGCCTGTTGGAGCCGGGCGGCCAGGTTCACGGCGGCCCCAGAGACCAGGAAATCGTCTGCGGGAGCCATACTGGCCACCACGGCCCCGGTGTTGATCCCCACCCTGACCTGCAGCGGTGAGCCCAGGCCGAGCCGCTCGCCGAGCTTCACCACCCGATCGC
>CALAEC010000173.1 GCA_937890785.1 uncultured Actinomycetes bacterium | reverse complement strand
CGTGACCGCCTGATCGTCGAGCGACTCGAAGTCGACGGTGACGCAGAATGGCGTCCCCACCTCGTCCTGGCGGCGGTACCGGCGGCCGATCGAGCCCGCGTCGTCGTAGTCGCACATCCAGCCCCCCTTGACCAGATCGAACACCTCGCGGGCCCGGGGGACCAGACGCTCGTTCCTCGAGAGCGGCAGGACGGCCACCTTGATCGGCGCCAGCTCCTGGTGGAGCTTCAGGACCGTGCGCTTCTCCATCTCCCCCTTGGCGTCGGGGGCTTCCTCGACCGTGTACGCGTCGCACAGGAACGCCAGCGCGGCGCGGTCCACGCCGGCCGCCGGCTCGATCACGTATGGATGGAGACGCTCTTCCTTCTCCTGGTCGAAGTACGTCAGATCTTCGCCCGAGTGCTTCTCGTGGGCCTTCAGGTCGAAGTCGGTCCGGTTGGCGATCCCCTCGAGCTCGCCCCAGTCCGTGAACGGGAACGCGTACTCGATGTCGACGGTCCGTTTCGAGTAGTGACTGAGCTCGTCCTGCTCGTGCTCCCGCAGGCGAAGCTTGTCCTCCCGGATCCCCAGCCCTCGGTACCAGGCCATCCGCTGCTCGATCCAGTACTCGTGCCACTCCTCGTCGGCGCCCGGCTCGCAGAAGAACTCCATCTCCATCTGCTCGAACTCGCGGGTCCGGTAGATGAAGTTCCCCGGGGTGATCTCGTTCCGGAACGACTTCCCGATCTGGGCGATGCCGAACGGGAGCTTCTTCCGGCTGGCGGCCTGGATGGTGCCGAAGTCGACGAACATCCCCTGGGCCGTCTCGGGACGGAGGAACACCTCGTGGGCCTGGTCCTCGACCGGGCCCATGTGCGTCTTGAACATGAGGTTGAAGTTGCGAGGGTCGGTGAATCGGTCGTGGCCGCAGTTCGGGCACGTCGGGTGGTCCATCTCGACTGTCCCCTCGCTCCCGGCCTCGGCACCCGACTGCGGCTCGTGGAAGCCGGAGAGGTGGTCAGCGCGGAAGCGCTGGTGGCAGTTGAGGCACTCAACCAGGGGATCGGTGAACGACTCCAGGTGGCCGGAGGCCTCCCACACCCTGGGCGACATCATGATCGAGGACTCCAGGCCCACCACGTTGTCCCGGAGCTGGACCATGTCCCGCCACCAGGCGGCCCGGACGTTCCGCTTCAGCTCGACGCCGAGGGGGCCGTAATCCCAGAACGATCGCAGGCCGCCGTAGATCTCGCTCGACTGGAAGACGATGCCCCGGCGCTTGGCCAGGGAGGTGATGGCGTCCATCAGGTCCGCCACGGCGGATCTCCTTTCCCGGCCGCCGGCTGCGGCCGCTGGCGTGCCGACTATCCTAGCGGCCCATGACCCCACCGGCCGTCGTCTTCGACCTCGACGGCGTGCTGCTCGACAGCGAGACTGCCTGGACCCGGGCCGAGACGCGGCTGTTCGAGCGGTACGGGCGGACCTATGGCGCCGACGAGAAGCGGCTCCTGATCGGCGGCTCGCTCGGGGAGACCGCCGAGGAGCTGGAGCGACTGCTGGAGCGCCCGGGTGCGTCCGAGGGGCTCCTGGAGGAGCTACTGGCGCTGGCAGCCGAAGAGTTCGCCGGACCCGTCGAACCCATGCCCGGAGCGCTCGAGCTGGTGGGCGAGCTCCGTCGGACGGGCCGCCCGATGGCCGTGGCCTCGAACTCACAGCGGCGGCTGGTGGACCTGGCCCTGGACGGCTCCGGCCTCGGCGAGGCGTTCGACGCTGTGGTGGCCGGCGACGAGGTGGCACACCCGAAGCCGGCCCCGGACCTGTACCTGGAGGCCTGCCGGCGCCTCGGCACTGCGCCCGACGGCGCCCTGGCCATCGAGGACTCTCCGCGTGGCGCCACGGCGGCCCGCACGGCCGGCCTGTTCGTGATCGGCATCCCGTACCTTCCGGGCCTCGAGCTCGACGCCGACCTGCTGGCCGGCTCGCTCGAGGACGCCGGTGTCCGTGCCGTTCTTGGCCTTCCGCCTAGTCCGGACGCACGCCCAGGAACGCCTCGGAGGCGACCTCCTCGTCGTCCACGTGGATGACCCTGGCCTCCGGGCGCAAGCCGACGTCTGCGAGGAGGCCGAGCCAGGTCTCGCGTGAGAACACGCCGCACTCGTGGCGGTCCTGCTCGACCCGAACGGTGCCGTTCTCCTCGCGGAGCAGCATCGCGAACTCGACCCGGTAGGTCTCGTCGTTCGGATCGGGATCCCAGTCCCACTCGAGGTAGCGCAGACCCTGTCGTCCCTTGTCGTTGCCGCCGTGGCTGGTCCGGGGCGCGAACCGTTCCCGAATGAAGTCCGGGACGAACAGCGCCACTCCGCCCGGACGGAGGTGGTCGAATGCCGTGCGCATCACCGCGCCAAGGTCGTTGCGCGACGTCATGTAGTCGATCGCGTCGTGGACGAAGACGGCATCGAACACGAGCCCCAGCCGGAGCGTACGCATGTCGCCCACGAGGTGTTCGCACTCGGGGTTGATCGACCGGCTCATCGCCAGCATCTCCGGCGACACATCGGTCAGCGTCATCTGGAAGCGGCGCTTCAGGTGTGAGGCGTTGTTGCCACCACCGCTGCCGAGCTCCAGCACCGTGCGCACCTCGCCCTCGGCGCCATCCTCCAGCAGGGCCTCGTAGACGGCCGCCTCGTCCTCGTACTCCTCGGGCGCGGTCAGGAGGTGGAACCAGGGCGCCAGATCCCCGTACAGCCTGGGAAGTCTCGTCACGGCGCCGTCCACGAGACCCGGGCCGGCGCGCCCAGGAACGTCACGTGGAGATGTGCGGCTTGGGCGGCTCGGCTGCAGACTCCAGGATGTCCAGGGCCTCCGGCGGAAGGCCCTGGAGTCGGATGGCGCCCCGGATGCGGGCCAGGTACGAGCTGGTCGGCCTGACGTAGCCGCGCTGGTGGGCCACCCGGTAGGTGACGGCCTCCAGCGGCGTCCCCCCGACGTCCACGGCCACGTCCTCCCTCCGGTAGAACGTCGGGTGACCGACGAACGTGTCGAGCTTGCTGAGGTCGTCCTCCTCGATCTCCCACACCACGCCCCACAAGTGGGCGTCTTGATCGGGCTCGATGTTGGCGGCGCCGCCTTCCCACCGATCCGAGTACACGTTGAACTCCAGACGGAACCCCGGAAGCCGGCCCGCCCCGATAACCCTCGCCCCTGGAACCGTGCGCTGCATGATCCGAGGGTCCATGTTCGAGCCGTAGGCGAAGTAGTGGGTCATCACCCGACCCCGCCGAACCGCCGCTCCCGCTTCTGGTAGTCGCGGATCGCCTCGAACAGGTGCTCCCGATCGAAGTCGGGCCACAGCACCGGCGTGAACCACAGCTCGGCGTACGCCGCCTGCCACAGCAGGAAGTTGGACGTTCGCATCTCGCCGCTGGTCCGGATCAGCAGGTCGGGATCGGGCACGTCGGGGAGGTACATGCGGCGGCCGATGCTCCGCTCGGTGATCCGCTCGCCTCGGACGCGCCGGCGCCGTCGATCGTCGAGGAGCACCCGGACCGCGTCGAGGATCTCGGCGCGCCCTCCATAGTTCAACGCGATGACCAGGTGCATGCGCTCGTTCCTCCCGGTGAGGCGCTCGGCCACCTCCATCTCTCGTTGGACCGACCTCGGCAGGCGCCAGTCCCGACGGCCGAGGAACCGGATCCGCACCCCCCGCTCGTGGAGCTCGTCGCGGCGGGCCCGGATCAGGGATCGGTTGAAGTTCATCAGGAACCGGACTTCCGAGGCCGGACGGTCCCAGTTCTCCGTGGAGAAGGCGTACACCGACAGGTACGGCAGGCCGATCTCCAGCCCGCCCTCGACCACGTCGTACAGCGCCCGCTCTCCGGCCTCGTGCCCCTTGGTCCTGGGCAGGCCTCGCTGGGCCGCCCACCGGCCGTTCCCGTCCATGACGATGGCCACGTGCCTGGGGATCCGGGCCGGATCGAGGTCGTGGAGGTAGCTCATGGCGCGCTCGGCGCCGGGGCGGCACGGGAGGCGCGGGCCATGATCGGCAGGCTCCGGAGCCGGCGGTCGAGGTGGTACTCGCTGAAGCCGTACAGCAGGCCGCGGGCCTCGGCCCGGACCTCGGAGGTCACCGGCAGGTGGCCCGCGTCGTCGAGGTCGCCGGTCTCCAGGTCGGCCAGCCACCGAAGGGCCGCCGGATCAACCCGGCGGGCGTCACGGTCCTGGCAGCCGTCGCACACGGCCCCGCCCTGCGCGGCGGCGAACCGGCGGACCTCCGTGGAGCCGCATACGGCGCAGGCGCGAAGCGACGGGCCGAATCCCGACAGCCCGAGCAGCCGCAGGAGGTAGCCCTCGGCGACGGCGGCCGGGTCGGCCGGACGGAGCTCCAGGGCCCGGAGGCCGTGGAGCAGGAGGAGGAACAGCCGCAGGTTGCGCTCGTGCTCCTCGGCCACCTTGTCGGCGGCCTCGAGCATCGCCTCGCCGGCCGAGAACAGCGCGTAGTCCTCGCGGATCGCTCGGAACGGGGCCAGGATCTCGACCTGGGTTACGGTGTCGAGGGTTCGCCCTCGGTACAGCATCACGTTGACGTGGGTGAACGGCTCCAGCCGGGCCCCGAAGCGCGAGGTGGTCCGCCGGATGCCCTTGGCCACGGCTCGGATCTTCCCTTCCCCCTGGGTGAGGATCGTGACGATCTTGTCGGCCTCGGCGAGCTTGATCGAGCCCAGGACGATCCCCTGCTCCTTGTAGAGCGGCATCAGCGGAATCGTACCAATCGGGCATGGCAGCGGAGCGGGATCGGGG
>CALAEC010000172.1 GCA_937890785.1 uncultured Actinomycetes bacterium | reverse complement strand
TCATGCTCACCAGCGATGGCGAGGTGAAGGTGATGGACTTCGGCATCGCCCGCACCTCGACCGGGGACACGCTCACGCAGACCGCAGCCGTGCTGGGCACGGCCTCCTACCTCTCTCCCGAGCAGGCCCAGGGTCTCACCGTCGACGCCCGTTCGGACATCTACTCGCTCGGCTGCGTGCTGTACGAGATGCTGACCGGGCGAGCCCCGTTCTCCGGCGACTCCCCCGTTGCCATCGCCTACAAGCACGTCAAGGAGGACCCGGTCCCGCCGAGCCGCCTCAACCCCGACGTGCCGGAGTCGCTCGACGCCGTGGTGATGAAGTCCATGGCCAAGAACCCGGCCAACAGGTACCAAACGGCCGAAGAGCTCCGAGCCGATCTGGAGCGGGCCCGCCGGGGGCTGCCCACGCTGGCCACGCCGCTGATGCCGGGAGATGCCACCGAGGTCGTCACCAGCCCCGCGGGCCCCGGCGAGACGGCGGTGATGACCGGGGTGCCGCCCGGCGAGGAGGAAGAAGGGCGTCGGCGGCGGCCCTGGCTGGTGGCCCTGGGCGTGCTTCTGGCGCTGGCGGCCCTCGGCCTGGCGGCGTTCTTCCTGGTCCGCTCGCTCCTGCCGGCACCGCCCCAGTTCGTCCGGGTTCCCGACGTGGTCGGCCAGCCCGAGGAGGAGGCCGTGGTCACGTTGGAGAACGCCGGGTTCCAGGTCCCGGAGCCCGACCGGCAGTTCGATCCTGAGGTCCGCCGGGGCCTGGTGATCTCCCAGACTCCGGCGGCCGACGAGCGCGTCCAGGAGGGAACCGAGGTCCAGCTGGTGATCTCCCGGGGTCCGCCGCCAGAGGCCATCCCGAACGTGGTGGGCCTGACCGAGGACGAGGCGGCGGCCACACTCGAGGAGGCCGGGTTCGAGGTCGGCCAGGTCACCGAGGAGGAGAGTGACGAAGAGGAGGGGCTCGTTCTCGAGCAGGACCCGCCGGCCGGCGAGGAGGCCCGGCCGGGCACGGCGGTCAACCTCGTGGTGTCCTCGGGGCCTGCCACGGTGGCGGTCCCAGACGTGCTGTGCCAGGACCTCGGCTCCGCGCAGCAGGAGATCGAGGAGGCGGAACTCGACATGGTCGTCACCGGGACCCGGTTCTCCGACGAGTGTCCCCCGGGCACCGTGGCCGAGCAGAATCCCTCGCCGGAGACGCAGGTCCCCCCGGGGTCGAACGTCCGGGTGAAGGAGTCCACCGGGCCGTCGCCCGAGCCGACCGTCACGATCGAGGTCCCCGGCGAGGGGAACGACGGCGGCTGAGACGTCGCGGGGTAGCATCCCCCCGATGTGGTTCGCCCCCGATGAGTTCACCGAGGAGGAGCGGGACCTCCTCCGCCCCTACTTCACCAGCCTCGACGGACCGGTCTTCGCCCTGGTCAACCTGCCCGAGGTGACCAAGGGCGCGCTGTTCGCTCGCTACTCCCGCTCGCCGAAGTCCCTGCGGCGGCTCTTCCTCGACGAGTTCGCCGAGCACGCCGAGGCCGCCGCCGGAGGGACCGAGGTGGGAGCGGAACGGGCCGAGGAGCTGTACGGCCGGGTGTTCTACGAGTACGGGGACGACTCGGTGGCCCAACTGGGCGGCGTGCACCTGGCCTGCGAGCAATCCAGCCAGCTCCTGGCCAAGGTCCTTGAGCGCGGACGCCTGGCGGCCTACCTCGAGCAGTCCACACGGTACGTGCCGTACGACGACCGGCCCGGCGGGCGGTGGCGCTACGTGGTTCCACCCGAGGTCGAGAACGTGGGTCTCGGGGATCGCTACACGACTACGCTCGACCGGGCCTTCGAGGCCTACGCCCGTTGGCTCGAGCCGATGCAGGCCTTCTACCGAGGGCTGTACCCCAAGGATCCCGCCGACTCGGACTTCGTGTACCGGATGACGATCCGGGCGAAGGCCTGCGACGCGCTGCGAGGCCTGTTGCCGGCGGCGACGCGCTCGAACGTCGGTATCTACGCCACAGGGCAGTCGTACGAGCAGCTCCTCCTCCGCATGCGGGCCCATCCACTCGACGAGGTCCGCGCGTTCGCCGACAGGATGCTGGTCGAGCTCCGGAAGGTGATCCCGGCGTTCCTCCGACGCGTGGACGTTCCCGAACGGGGCGTGGCCTGGTCGAACTACCTGCGGGCCAGCCGCGAGGCCACCGAGGCCGTGGCTCGCGACGTGCTGAGCGGGATCGAGCCCGAGCCCCGGCCCGAGGTCGTGCTCACCGACTTCGACCCCGACGGCGAGACCAAGATTGTGGCGGCGGCGTTGTACGAGGCCGGCGATCTTCCCGACGACCAGATCCTCCATGTGGCGGCGCGGATGCCGGTGGACGAGCGGCTCCGTGTCCTGCGCGCATACCTCGGCGAGCGGACCAACCGGCGGCACCGCCCCGGACGGGCGTTCGAGCGGACGGGTTACCGGTTCGACGTCCTGTGCGACTACGGGGCGTTCCGTGATCTCCAGCGCCACCGCCCCCTGACCATCGAGTGGCAGCGTCTGTCGCCGCGGCACGGGTACGAGATGCCGCCGGAGATCGAGGAGGCCGGGGTGTACGCCGACTGGACGCGAACCATGCGGGAGTCGGAAGAGCTGTGGTCGGCGCTGCGCGAGGTCGGCGACGCGGCCCAGTACGCCGTGGCCATGGCGTACCGGATCCGGTTCGTCATGGACATGAACGCCCGGGAGGCCATGCACGTGATCGAGCTTCGGACCACTCCGCAGGGGCACCCCGTCTACCGGCGGGTGGGTCAGGAGATGCACCGGCTGATCGCCGAGGAGGCCGGGCACCGGGCCATCGCTGAGGCCATGCGGTTCGTGGACCACACGCGGGTGGAGCTGGAGCGGCTCGACGCTGAGCGCCGCTCCGATGCCCGTCGCCGGGCCATGGGGACGGCGTGAGCCGGCAGACCGCGCTCCTCCTCGCGCTGGCCGCGGTGGCGTCGGCGGGTGCCCTCGTCTCGTTCGGCTCGTGGATCCTGCTCCGGCGGTCGCGCCGTGACGCGCACGGGCGGGACGGCGGTGACTTGACTCGGGACCCCCGCTAGGTTGAACTGGTGACTCCAAACCCAGGAGGTCATCGATGAAGCGGATCCTGTCGTCACCCTTCTTCCTGGTGGCGGCGTTGGCGTTCCTGCTCCCGTTCTTCTCGGTGCAGTGCGCCGGCGGCAGCGACCTCGGCGATCTCGGCATCCCCGGGGCCGAACAGGCCGACCTGTCGGAGGAGGTGACCGGCCTCGAGCTGGTCACCGGCGAGGCAGAGGACACGTTCGAGTCGACCGGCCAGACCCCGACGATCCCGGAGATCCCAGGGCTGGAAACGCCCCCGGCCGAGCTGCCGACGACGGCACCCGCTCAGGTCGACCTGGGGACCGTGCAGATCTTCGCCATCGCCGCGGCGGCGATCGCCGTGATCGGCATCCTCCTGGCGCTGTTCGGCGGGAGGGCCGGCGGCGCCGTGGCGCTGATCCTGGGCGCCGCCGGTGCGGTGGTCATGTTCCTGCTGTTCACGCAGTTCGAGGACGCCATCACCGAGGGCGTGGGGCCGCAGGCCCAGGGATTCATCGAGGTCAACCAGGAGATCGGGTACTGGCTGGCCCTGGGCGGCTTCGTGGTGGCCGCGCTGACCGGCCTCCTCAGACTGGTCCTGCCCGATCGAGCGGGGGCTCCTCCGCCTCGGCCCGCCATGGCCGGGACCACGGCCACCGGGTTCGGCCCGCCTCCGGCAGCGCCGCCGCCTGCCGCGCCGCCCCCGGCGACCCCACCGCCGGCCGCCCCGCCCCCGGCGTCGCCACCGCCCGCGCAGCCACCGCCTGCCTCACCGCCGCCTGCGCAACCGCCCCCGGCCTCACCGCCACCCGGGACCCCGCCGCCGCCCCCGACCGGCTAACTCGGGTCAGGCGCCGGCCCGCTGCCGCTCCTCCTCGAGGAGGACGCGGCGGAGAACCTTGCCCACCATGGTGGTGGGCAGCTCGAGGCGGAACTCGACCGACTTCGGCGCGCGGTATCCGGTCAGCCCGTGCTTCTCGTCGCGGGCCCACCCGAGGATCTCCCCCTCCGTGGCCGGCTCTCCCTCCTTGAGCACCACGAACGCCTTCACGGCCTCGCCGGTCTTGGCGTCGGGGACACCGACCACGCAGACCTGCTGGATCTTCGGATGACGGTACAGGACCTGCTCGACGTCGGTGGGATACACGTTGAAGCCTGACACCAGGATCATGTCCTTCTTTCGGTCGACGATGGTGAAATATCCCTCGTCGTCGACCGTGGCGATATCGCCGGTGTGGAGCCACCGGATCCCGTCCTTGTGCACACGGATCATCTCGGCGGTGTCCTCGGGCCGGTTCCAGTAGCCCTTCATGACCTGGGGCCCGGCGATGCACAGCTCGCCCTGGCGACCTGGGGGCAGTTCCTTCTCCGGATCGTCGAGGTCGACGATCTTGCAGTCGGTGTCGGGGATGGGGAGCCCGATCGAGCCGAACTTCCGCTTCCCGTAGATCGGGTTGATGTGGGTCACCGGCGAGGTCTCGGTGAGCCCGTAGCCCTCGACGAGGCGGCCCCCGGTGATGGCCTCGAACTTCTCGGCGACCGCCACCGGGAGCGGGGCCGCGCCGGAAAAGCACGCCCTGATCGAGGACAGGTCGTACTTCGATGTCTCCTCGGACTCGTTGATGGCGATGTAGATCCGGGGGACGCCCGGGAAGAGCGTGGCCTTCTCCTTGTCGATGGCCTTCAGCGCCATCTTCAGCTCGAACCTCGGAAGGAGGATCAGCTTCATCGCTCGCGAGATGGCCACGTTCATGACCGCCGACAGACCGTACGAGTGGAAGAACGGGAGGATCGACAGGATGGCCTCCTCGCCGTCCTTCACGTCCGAGAACCACGCCCCGGTCTGGAGCGCGTTCGACACGAGGTTGTGATGCGTCAGCATGGCGCCCTTCGACAGCCCCGTGGTCCCGCCCGTGTACACCAGCGCCGCCACGTCATTGACGGCGTCGACCTGGAGCGGCGGGGGCTCCGGATAGGTTCGGCTCATCAGGTCGGACCACCAGGTCACCTCGGCGTCGGCGGGGACCGGGGGCCACGGGCGATCCTCGTGCCGGGCTTCCCGCTTCTGCTTCAGGGGGGCCAGCTTGTTGATGGGGAAGCCCAGGTAGTCCCCCACCTTCGCCACGATCACGGTCTTCAGCCCGACGGCTTCGCGGACCGCCCCGGCCAGCGGGTACAGCAGGTCGAGCGTCACCAGGATGTCCACGCCGGCATCGGTGAGCTGGTGGGCCAGCTCGCGCTGCGTGTACAGGGGGTTGTTGCCCACCGGGACCGCGCCGAGACGCTGGAGGCCGAACCACGCCACCACGAACTGAGGACAGTTCGGCAGGAGCAGCCCGACGGGGTCGCCCTTCCCGATGCCCATGGCCGCCATGGCCCCGGCGAAGCGCTCGGCTTCCGCCTTCAGCTGGCGGTAGGTGAGGCGCCGGGCCATCGGGGCGACCGGGAAGGCCACCGCGGGACTATCCGGGTACCGTTCGGCGCTCTCCTCCAGCAGCGACCAGACCGGCCGCTCCGGATACGGGGTCAGCGAGTGCGGGATGTCGGGAGGATAGGACTGCAGCCAGGGGCGCTCGCGCTCGGCCATCGATCACCGCTCCTTTCCGGAGAGTGGATTATCGGCCGGAGCACGCCGTACGGACAACCGGCCGGCTGTGAGCCGGCAGCCTCGGCCGTGTACCGTGGGCGGCCATGAACGACCTCGTGGCGCTGCGGGAGGCGTCCCGGCGAGCCCTTCCCCCCGTCGAAGGCGAGGTCGGAGCGGGCGGACTGCACGCCCCGGTCGAGGTGATCCGCGATCGGTGGGGGGTGCCCCACATCTACGCGCATGACACGCACGATGTGTGGTTCGCCCAGGGCTTCGTGATGGCGTCGGAGCGTCTCTTCCAGATCGACATGCTGACCCGGCTCGGCTCCGGTCGTCTGTCCGAGCTGTTCGGCGAGCTGACCCTTCCGATCGACCGCTTCGCCAGGACCGTGGGGTGGAACCGGGCGGCCGGACGAGCGGCGGCAGCGTGGGACGAGCTCTCGGTGGAGATGGTGGACGCTTTCGGCGGGGGCGTCCGGGCGTGGATCGAGGCCATGCCTGCACCGCCGGTCGAGTACCTCTTCCTGGGGCTCGATCCGCTCCAGCTCCACCACGGCGACGTGGCGTTCCTCGCCGCGGCCGGGAGCGCCTTCATGGGCTGGAGCCTGTCCCGGAACTGGGACACTGAACTGCTCCGCGGCGAGATCGCCGAGCGGCTGGGGCCGGAGGTTGCCGCGACCCTGTTCCCCGACGCCGACCCGGAGCCGGCCGCGGTGGTGGCCGGGACCGACGGCGGCCCCGACCGGCTGGCACTCCTGCGCGAGGCCGCGCTCCCGCCCTCGAGCCAGGGCTCCAACAACTGGGTGGTGGCCGGAGCGAGGACCGCCACCGGGAAGCCGCTCCTGGCGAACGACCCGCATCTCGTGGCCCAGCTCCCGTCGCTGTGGTTCGAGTGCCACCTGGTGGCGCCGGGGATCGACGTGACGGGGGTGGCCCTCCCCTTCAGCCCCGGCATCGTGATCGGGCACAACGACCGGATCGCCTGGGGCTTCACCAACACAGAGGGCGATGTGCAGGACCTGTACGTCGAGCGGCTGTCCGAGGACGGCACCGCCGCGCGGTACGGCGACGCATGGGAACCGCTGACCGTGCACAGCGAGGAGATCGCCGTTCGCGGGCGCGACCGGGCCGAGATCATCGAGGTCCGCCAGACCCGGCACGGGCCGCTGATCGACTCGTACCTGATCGGGGTGAGCGAGCCCACCGTGGTGACGGGCGATCTCCGGCACACGTACGCCCTGCGGTGGGTCGGCTCGGAGCATCTGATCGACCCGTCCACGGTGCACCGCGTGAACGTGGCGTCCACCTGGGAGGAGTTCCGGGAGGCCGTTCGCGGCTGGGTGTGTCCGGGGCAGAACATGGTGTACGCGGACGTCGAGGGCAACATCGGCTATCAGGCCACCGGGCTCTACCCGATCCGGCGCGAGGGCGACGGCTCGATCCCCGTCCCCGGGTGGACCGATCGGTTCGAGTGGGATGGGTGGATCCCGTTCGAGGAGCTCCCCCGGTCCTTCAACCCCGAGCGAGGGTACGCGTGCACGGCGAACAACCGGATCCACGACGAGACCTACCCGTACACGATCTCGCGCGACTTCCTCCCCCCGTACCGGGCCCGCCGCATCGTCGAGATGCTGACCGAGCGCCCCCTGCACGATCGCGCCTCGTTCGCCCGCATGCAGCGGGACACGGTCTCGCTGTCGGCCCGACGGATCGTTCCCGAGCTGCTCGGCCTGGAGCCGCGGACCGACCGGCAGAAGGAAGCCCTGGGAGTGCTGGCCGAGTGGGACCACCGGCTCGACGTCGACTCGGCCGCGGCGGCCCTGTACGAGGTGTGGATCAAGCACCTGGCCACCCGGGTGCTTCGCCCAGCGTTCGACGACGAGGTGCTGTTCACGCACTTCTACGCCCGGAGGCAATGGACGAACGCGTTCCATCACCTGGTGCTCCCACAGCTCCTGGCCTACCCCTCGGCCCGGTGGTTCGGCAGGGACGGAGCCGAGGCGAGGGACGAGGTGCTCCTGGCGGCGCTCGACGACGCCCTCGACGAGCTGACCTCGGCGCTCGGCGAAGAACTGGGGGGGTGGCGGTGGGGCGCGCTCCACCGAGCCCGCTTCGCCGGGCCACTCGCCAGGGTTCCGGACCTGGCGCCCCTGTTCACGGCCGGCGAGGTCGAGGTCGGCGGCGACGAGCAGACCGTCAGCCAGGGCCTGTTCGAGCCGGGCTGGTCCTACGCGGCGGTCGTGGTGCCCTCGTGGCGGGGGATCCTCGATCCCTCGGACTGGGACGCCTCGGTGGGGACACACACGGTGGGCCAGTCCGGCCACCCGGCCAGCCCGCACTTCGCCGACCTCCTCGAGCTGTGGGCCGCCGGCGAGCACCACCCGATGCCGTTCACCAGGCCGGCCGTGGAGGCCGCGGCGGAGTCGACGGTGGTCCTGGTGCCCGGATAGCTCAGAACATGCCCTGGCCGGGCAGGTAGTTGTCCAGCCAGTAGAACAGCACGAACAGGATCGCCAGCGCCACCAGGGTGGCCGCCAACCAGTAGAGCACGGCCAGCACCGGGTTTCGAGGCTGGAACCGCCGGAGCCAGCCGATCATCGAGCTCTCCGGGGCGTCGCGGCCTCCAGCAACCGGGCGGACGGCACGTCCGCGAGCCGAACGCTCTCCGCCTCCACGTCCAGGCCCAGGCCGAAGGCATCGGCCGCCTCCTCGAGCCGGCCGATGCCGGGCTGCCCTGGCAGGTCGGCGGCCATCGCGTCGGCGTCGCCGATCGCGGCGATGCGGTACGGCGGGCTGTGGAGGGCGCCGTGAAGCAAGAGCGTGTTCCCCGCGCAGCGCACCGCCGACGTGGAAGACAGGCGCTCGCCGTTGATCCCCACCGCTTCGGCGCCCGCGGCCCACAGAGCGTTGACCACGGCCTGGATGTCCCGCTCGTGCACGATGAGGTCGTTGGGATCGCCCGTGGGGGACCGCCGCTCCGGGCTGTCGTCGAGGGTCACCACCAGGCCCGGGCCCTCGAGCGGAGCCCTGCCTGCCGCGCCGGCCAGCTCGGCGGCCCGGTCGCGCAGCGCCTGAACCTCGGCCCCGACGGTGCCGACCGCGGCCACCTCGGCCTGGATCCGCTGGATCTCGGCCCGGATCCGACGCACCCGAGCGTCCTCGGCCCGGATCAGGTCGGCCAGCTCCAGCCGGCGGATCTCCCGGGTGGCGAGGGGAGGCTGGCGGGCCGCCAGCACGGCCAGGAATCCGAGCAAGGCACCCGCCACCGCGACGGTGATCCGCGGGGACGGGGCCTCCATGCGGCTATCATAGGTGGCCCCGAGATGCCCAAGTCGAAGTCGAAGCGCCAGCGGTACCAGCCGCCCCCCAAGAAGAAGCCCAAGCCGAGTCCGACGTGGCTGGGGGCAACGATCCTGACCGTGCTGATCCTGGGCCTGGCCGTGATCGTCCTGAATTACCTCGGGATCGAGGAAGTCCTCCCGGGAGCACCGCGGAACCTCTACCTGTGGAGCGGGCTCGGGGCCATCGCCGTGGGGTTCGGCCTGGCCACGCAGTGGCGCTGATCACAGGGGTGTAATTCTCCCCATGGTTATCCACACTGTGGAAACGTGGTGAGCGTGCCGGTCTACGAATACCGCTGCCGGGCCTGCGGGCACGAGCTCGAGGAGGTCCAGCCCATGGGCTCGGGGCCGCCGGGCCCGTGCCCCCGGTGCGGGGGCGAGCTGCGCCGTCGGTACGGGCGCGTGGGGGTCCGGTTCCGCGGGTGGGGGTTCTCGTCCACCGACTCGCTGCTCCCGCAGGATCGCCCTCGGAAGGACTTCCGGCGCCTCAAGGACAAGGCCGAGGAGATCGCCGACTCCGACTAGGGCCTACCGACCAGCGGGGGCCCCACGAGGCCGCTGCTCCACGCGCATGACCTCGCCGCAGTGCCGCGGGACCTGGAGCTGACCGAGCTTCTCCACCCGGAACTCGGTCCCGCACTCGCCGCACACGAACATGACGTCGAGGGCGGCCACGTCCTCCGGCCCCGCCGGCTCGGGCTCCTCACGTGTCCGGAGCCGCGCCACGCCGCGGAGCATCCAGACCCCCACGGCCAGGATGGCCCCGGCGATCAACACGGCGACGAGCACGCGCCCCACGTCCACCGCCCGCTACGCTAGCACCGTGGCCGACGACGTCGACGCGCTGTTCGCTCTGCCGCCCGAGGAGTTCACGGCCGCCCGCGACGAGTTGGCGAAGTCGCTGGAGGAACGGCAGGCGGCCAAGGAGGTCAAGGCGCTCCGCCGTCCGACCACCGCCGCGTGGGCGGTCAACCAAACCGTCCGGCGCCATCCGGACGCCCTGGAGCGGCTTCTGGCCGCCGGCCGCGAGGTCCGGTCGGCGCAACGGCGAGCCGCCTCCGGCCTCTCGGCCCCGACGTTCGGCAAGGCGATCGCAGAGCGACGCCGTCTCGTCATCGAGCTGACCGACCTGGCCACGGCGATCCTGGAGGAAGCGGGTCGTCCCGCCGAGCCACAGACCAGGGCCATCGCCAACACGTTCGAAGCCGCCGCCGCAGACGAGGCCGCGGCCGAAGCCGTGGCCGCAGGCCGGCTCTCGAAGGAGCTGACCCCGCCGGCCGGGTTCGAGGGCCTCGGCGGGTTCGAGGTCCTGGAGGGTGAGGGCGTCGACGAGGCCGCCGAGGAGGAGGGTCCAGACCCCGCGGCGGCCCGGGCCGCCCGGCTGGCCGAGAAGTGGCGGACCCGGCTGGCCACGGCGCGGGAGGAGCTGCGGGCCGCCGAGCGCGCAGCGGACGAGGCCGCCAGGCGCGCCGCCGACCTGGAGCGGGATCTGGCCAGGGCGCGACGGGAGGCCGAGGATGCCGACGCGAAGCGGGATCGGATCGCACGGAAGGTCCAGGAGGCCGAGCGGAAGCTCGAGGAGGTCTCGGAGCCCTAGCGCAAGCGCTCGATGACGGTGGCGTTGGCCTCGCCGCCGCCCTCGCACATCACCTGGAGGCCCCACCGCGCGTCGCGCCGCTCCAGCTCGTGGAGCAGCGTGGTCATCAGCTTGGCCCCGCTGGCACCGAGCGGGTGGCCGAGGGCGATGGCTCCGCCGTTCGGGTTCACGTGCCCCTCGAACCAGCGGTCGCCGACGCCGAGCTCCTTCTTCCACGCCAGGACCACGGAGGCGAAGGCCTCGTTGATCTCCACGACGTCGATGTCCTCGAGGCGGAGGCCGGCGTTCGAGAGGACCTTCTCGGTCGCGGGGATCGGGCCGGTCAGCATGGTGATCGGGTCGACGCCCGAGAGCGCGAACGCGTGGAACCGGGCGCGGGGCCGGAGGCCGCTCGCCTCGGCGGTATCCCGGCCGGCGATCACCAGGGCCGCGGCCCCGTCGGAGATCTGGCTGGAGTTGCCCGCGGTGACCACGCCGCCATCCTTGAACGGCGTCGGGAGCGCGGCCATCTTCTCCCGGTTGACCGGGAACCGGATGCCTTCGTCTCGCTCGAACAGCACGCTGCCGGTCTCGCCCTCGACCTTGATCGGGAGGATCTCCCGCTGGAACCGACCCTCCTCCGTGGCCGCGTGGGCCAGCTCGTGGCTCCGGGCCCCGAACTCATCCAGCTCCTGGCGCAACAGCCCCCAGCGCTCCGCGATGATCTCGGCCGACACGCCCTGCGGGACCAGGCCGCCCTCGTACCGATCCATCAGCGAGGGCGGGAACGGGAAGCCGGGCCCCTGCTGGGCGGTGATTCCCATGGGCACACGGGTCATGTGCTCGATGCCGCTGGCGACGACCAGGTCGTACACGCCTGCCATGACCCCCTGCGCGGCGAAGTGGGCGGCCTGCTGACTGGAGCCGCACTGGCGGTCGATCGTCACCGCCGGGACCTCCTCGGGAAGGCCGGCTGCGAGCCAGGCGTTGCGGGCGATGTTGATGGCCTGCTCTCCCGTCTGGGACACACAGCCGGTGATGTGGTCGCCGACCCTGGCCGGGTCGATACCCGACCGCTCGACGGCGGCCCTCAGGACCTCCGCGAGGAGGTCCACCGGATGCCAGCCGGACAGGGCGCCTTCCCTCTTGCCGACCGGCGTCCTGACCGCCTCGACGATGACCGCCTCGCGCATGGGGACGCCTCCGGTGAGGATGTGGGCTTACCTACTCGTCGGTAACATATTCGATGGTACGCCCGGCGTTCCTGACCGTCAACCGGCTCAGCCCAGGTTCATGTGAGCGTCGGGACGCTGCACGATCCGACGGCTGACGACCTCGAGGATCCGCAGGGCGATGGCCGGCTCGTCTTCGAGGACCGCCCAGAACGCTTCGCGCTCGAGCGTGATGCACGTGATCCGGCTGGTGGCCCGAACCGTGGCCGTGGACGGCCCGCCGCCGAGGAGCCCGAGCTCGCCAACGAAGTCCCCCCGACGGAGGTCGGCCACGCGCTCCCCGTCGCGCTCGACCTCGGCGTTGCCGTCGAGGATCAGGTGGAAGCGATGGCCGATCACGCCCTGCTCCGTCAGGGCCTCGCCCTCCGCGTGCTCGGTTTCCGTCGCAGCCGCCACGATCCGCCCCAGCTGCTCGTCGCTCAGCACCGAGAACACCGTGGCCCGCTTCAGCTGTTGGACGTCCACCGTCACGCCGGGCATCTTCCCACAGGTATCCTGCCGCCGATGGCGGACCGGCCGTCGTGCATGCTGTGTGGCCGCCCCACCTACGATCCCGACAAGCGCGAGCGGCCCTGGGCGCGGGGCGTCCGGGACGGCCGGCAGGTCTTGGTGTGCCCACGGTGCCAGGTCGAACGTCCCGGCTGGCAGGACGAGCTCGATACGTGCCCGGCGTGCGGAAGCACTCGGCTGACCGTGACGCTCGGCGAAGCGACCTGCCGGGCGTGTGGGAACGCCTGGCCGGCTCGGTGATCAGGCCGGCAGCGCCTCGGCCCCGAGCGCCAGCAACACCACGAGCGCCCCGGCGGCCGCGATGACGACCAGGAACGCCAGGCGGTACCGTCCCCGGCTCCCGGACCAGGCCACCCCGCCGATCAGGCCGGCGGCGAGGCCGGCGGCAGCGGCACGGCCGGCCGTGATCGCCCCGCCGAACCCGACCAGGAGCGCGAGCACGCCGGCCAGGAGGACGCACGCCAGGGCGACCGTCCACCGCGGGCCGAGCCGATGTGGAAGCCCCTGGATCGAAGTGGCACGGTCGGCGTCGAGGTCCGGAAGCACGTTCACCAGGTGCGCGGCCACCCCCAGCAGGGCCGCGGCGGCCACCAGCCAGCCCGCCGCGGCGTCCTCTGCCGCGGACCACACGTACACGGGCACGAGGCCGAACGAGACCGCGTACGGGAGCCAGGAGAGGACCGTGGCCTTCAACCCGAGGTTGTACGTCCAGGCCGAGCCCACGCCGGCGAGCATGATCCCCGCTTCGGCGGGGCCTACCGGGAGCGAGAGCGCCGCGGACACCGGAAGCGTGATGAGCGCGCCGGAGAGGACCGCGCCCGGCGACAGGTCCCCGGCGACCAGGGGCTTGTCGCGGCGGCCCGCGGCGGCGTCGCGATCGCGGTCGAGGTAATCGTTCGACCATCCGACCGAGGCCTGCCCGGCGGCCGTGGACAGCGCGATCCAGACCAGCGTGGTGGCCGGCACCCCCTTGATCGCTGCCAGGGCGGCGACGAGCAGCGTGACCGCCACCGCTGGGATCGGATGCGTCGCTCGAACGAACGCCGCGAGGGAGCCTCGGGGCCCTGGCCCCACGTCCTACGGCCGGCCGGGGTGGAGGGCCAGCAGGTCTTCGGTACGGAAGAACGCGATCCGATCTCCCGGGCCGAACGGCCGGTACATCGCCACGCGTCCGGCGACGACGTCGGCCCGGAGCTGGTCCGGCGAGGCGCCGGTGACGAACCGGGCCTCGGCGCCGGTCACCCACGCGGGCAGCTCGATCTTGTCAGGCTCCATGACTCAGCTCGAGCCGTACAGCTCCTGGATCGCCGCCAGCTCTTCCAGGGCCGCCGAACCGTTGGGCCCGTTCGCCGACGCATCCGGGATCCGGATCGCGGCGGTGGGGATGACGTCCCCCTCGCCTGGAAGCCGCGCTGCCACGCCGGCGAACTGGGCCAGCCCGGCCCGGACGTTCGCGAGGATGCTGTTCGCCTCGGCTCGCCACGCGACCAGTCGTTCGGTCTCGGCTCGGATCTCTCGGCGGGCGGCCTCGATGGCCTCCAGCCGCTCCTCGTGCTCGCGCCGGGCCCGCTCGATCACATCGGTGATGGAGCGCTCCGCACGATCGAGCGAGGTCCACAGGTCCTCGGGGCCCGGAGCCCCGCCCCTCGCCGCGGCAGCATCCGCGGCTTCGGCGTCCATGTGGAAGATCCGAGCGCGGAGCCGCTCGTTGACCGCCCGGAGCTCCTCGGCCTCGGCCAGGGCCACCCGCGCCTGTTCGGCGTGCCGGAAGCCCTCCTCCTGGGCCAGCCGAGCCTTCTCCGTCTTGATGTCGATCTCCGCACGGCAGGCCTCGAGGTCGGCTCGGGCCTCGTCCCGCTCGGCTTGGGTCTGCTGGAGACGCTGCCACAGACGGGCGAACATGACCTCCCGGCCGGTGAGGAGGGCCCGGACGATCTTGGGGCGGTAGCCGAACAGCCCTCGTTTGAGCGTGGGCATCTGGACAGCCATGCGGTCTCCTCTCGGCGGCGGCTGTCGCGATTATCTGGCCGCCCGAGGGCCCAATCAACGACCCGGCGGGTCAACCGCCCGTGGCCTTCCCCTCGTCCACCGCCGTTCCGGCGAGCGCCTCCCTCAGTAGCTCTGCTTCGGGTTAGCGAGGTCGCCTGCCTCGCGCTGGATCTCCAGCAGCTCGAGGAGGTTCTGCTTGGCCTGCTCGACGCCGGCGTGCTTGATCGTGTCGGTGTCGCCGGCGCGCTTCAGGTGGTCCTCGACGATGTTGGCCGGGTCGCCGTGGTCCTCATAGGGGAGCTTGCAGCCGCACGTGTAGCACATGGCCACCTCCGGTCGGTTGGGCTTCCCGTTTCTACCCCGCGGTCAGCGAAGCATTCAGCAGACGGTGAACGATCGGTGCGCGATCGGCGTGGCATACTTCGACGCCGAACGAGACAGGCCCCTCGCGGATGGGAGGAAGGACGATGCCGCTCTATCTCACCAGGTTCAGCTACACCCCGGAGACGTGGGCCAGGCTGATCGGGAACCCAGAAGACCGGCGGAAGGCTGCCCAGTCGTACATCGAGTCGGTCGGCGGGAAGCTCCATGGGTTCTGGTACGCCTTCGGCTCCCACGATGGCTACAACCTGTGGGAGGCCCCCGACGACGTGTCCATGGCCGCGGTCGCGATGGCCATCACCGGAGGCGGCGCGCTGAGCTCTTTCGAAACGACCGTCCTCCTGACGGTCGACGAGACGATCGACGCCATGCGCAA